>CAYWAB010000005.1:0-38220 GCA_964456105.1 uncultured Christiangramia sp.
TCTATGAAGAAAATACTAACCTTAGTAATGGCCGCTTTATTACTAAGCGGTTGTAAAAATGAAGCGAAATCTGATCAGGAAAATTCGGCTCAAGTCGCCGAAAATGAAGCCGTCAATAACGAAATGGAAACCGACACTGAGGAGCTCGATATAAAAATCGATCCAATATCTCATGCTACAGCTGTTTTTAACTGGGGGGATAAGATTTTTTATACGGATCCTGTTGGAGGCCCAGAAGCCTTTAAGAATAAACCAGAACCAGATTTTATCCTTATTACAGATATTCATGGTGATCATATGAACGCGGCTACCCTCAAAGGCTTAAACCTAAAGGAAGAGGTGAAACTAATTGTTCCCCAAGCTGTCAAGGACGAGTTACCTACAGAACTTTATCCACATTTGATGGTGGTAAATAATGGAGAAACGATAGATCACGAAGGATTCACTATTAACGCAATCCCGATGTACAACCTTCCTCAAAGTAAAGATGCGATGCATGTTAAAGGTCGCGGAAATGGCTATGTAGTTGAAAAGAACGGACAAAAACTATACATATCCGGAGATACGGAGGACATTCCTGAAATGAGAAATCTGCAAGATATAGATGTTGCACTGATCTCGATGAACCTTCCCTATACCATGCCGGTAGACCAGGCTGCAGATGGAGTTTTGGCCTTTAAACCGGAAAGAGTTATTCCATATCATTACAGAGGTAAGGATGGTTTTGCGGACATCAATAAATTCAAAGAACTTGTTAATGCGGAAAATCCTGAAATAGAAGTGGATTTGATGGATTGGTATCCTGAAACGAAAAGCGAGTAAATTTTAAATAAATTCTATTAGCCTGCAATTATTTTTGCGGGCTTTTTTATTTTTTAAAATAAAATAGTTCACTAAGTTTTTTTATCCAATTTAAGTTCGGGTACATTGTAGAAAATAAGAACTCGTCCTAATGAAATGGAAATCCAAATAATAAAGAAGCTGTCTTCAGTAATTTATATGCACGAAAATGCAAAATTCATTTTTTGGCTAATTCAAATTTAACAATATCCAATGCAGGTTGTTTTTCTATTTGAAGACAGCTTCAAAGTAATTGTTATTCATACATATAAATTACTGATTATTTACGTGCTTAACAAAAAAAGCTGCGATATTCGCAGCTTTTTTATGAAATATTTAAATTATTTATTTACGAAAGCACTTCCTGTACTTTATCTGCGGCTTCTTTAAACTGAACCGCGCTATATACCTTAAGACCACTACTATCGATCAATTCTTTTGCCTGATCTGCATTTGTTCCCTGAAGTCTTACGATTATTGGAACATTTATAGCATCTCCCATGTTTTTATAAGCATCTACGATACCCTGTGCAACACGGTCACAACGAACGATACCTCCAAAGATATTAACTAGTATAGCCTCTACCTTATCATCCTTCAAAATAAGTCTGAAGGCTTCCTCTACTCTTTTTGCATCTGCAGTTCCACCAACATCAAGGAAGTTAGCCGGTTCCCCACCTGCCATTTTAATGAGATCCATAGTAGCCATGGCAAGACCTGCACCATTTACCATACAACCAACATTACCGTCAAGGTCTACATAATTTAGTCCCACTTCTCTTGCTTCTACTTCGGTTGGATTCTCTTCACGAACATCTCTCATTTCAGCATAATCCTTATGACGGAAAAGAGCATTATCGTCCAGAGTTACTTTAGCATCTACCGCTAGAATTTTATCATCACTGGTTTTTAGAACCGGATTGATCTCAAATAAAGAAGAATCAGATTTTTCGAAAGCTTCATATAAAGACATCACGAATTTTGTCATCTCCTTAAAAGCCTTACCGCTTAATCCAAGATTGAATGCGATTCTTCGTGCCTGAAACGCAAGAAGACCTGTGGAAGGATCTATTTCTTCGGTGAATATTAGTTCAGGGGTCTCATCAGCAACTGTTTCAATGTCCATCCCACCTTCAGTAGAATACATTATCATATTGCGCCCGGTAGAGCGATTTAATAGAACAGACATATAATATTCCTCCGGTTCATTGTCCCCGGGATAATAAACATCTTCCGCGACAAGCACCTGGTGAACCTTCTTACCCTCTGAAGAAGTTTGAGGGGTAACAAGATTCATCCCAATGATCTCTCCTGCGATTTCTTCAACTTCCTTAAGGTTCTTGGCAAGTTTTACACCTCCACCTTTTCCACGACCACCTGCATGAACCTGGGCTTTGATCACATGCCACCCGGTACCGGTTTTCTCGGTTAGTTCTTTTGCAGCGTCTACGGCTTCCTTGGCGTTCCTTGCGACTATTCCCCTCTGGATGTTAACTCCAAAGCTGCTTAAAATCTCTTTTCCTTGATATTCGTGTATATTCATAATCAGCTATTTCTTCTGTATTTATTATGGAAAGCAAAAGTAACAAATACATACTATTGTACCAATCTTTTTTGAGCTTCTTAACTCTTGAAAGATTCCGTCATTTCTGGATAAACAAGACCATATGGATTCCGTTTTGATAGTTTAATTCTATTTCATTGATTCAACTGCAATATCTTTCCAAACTCTTCTTCAAAGTATTTAGGGATGCTCCCAGAAATAACAATTTTTATAAATCGGTTATATTTGATAAAATACTTGTTCAAAACGATAAAGCTCGGTTATTTTTGCTGCAAAATTTAGAAAAAGAATATGACCCAGAAGGATCTCCTTTCAATCACAAAAGAATTCGATAGTCCCGTTTATGTTTACGATGCGGAAAAAATCGTGTCACAGTATAACAGGCTCACAAATGCTTTCAAGGTTAAAGAACTTAGAATACATTACGCTGTTAAAGCTCTTTCGAATATCTCAATACTGAAGCTTCTGAATAGTCTTGGTTGCGGACTGGATACAGTGTCTGTTCAGGAAGTTAAATTAGGTCTTGAGGCGGGTGTTGATCCTTCAAAAATAATTTATACCCCTAATGGTGTTTCTCTTGAAGAGATCGAAGAGGTCGTAAAACTTGGTGCCCAGATCAATATTGATAATCTTTCAATCCTGGAACAATTCGGGAGCAGACATCCGGAAATTCCTGTTTGTATCAGGATTAATCCTCATGTTATGGCCGGAGGAAACTCCAAGATCTCGGTGGGTCACATAGACAGCAAATTTGGTATAAGCATTCACCAAATGCCTCATCTTTTAAGGATAGTAGAAAATACTGGTATGCATATAAATGGTATCCATATGCACACCGGTAGTGACATTCTTGACATTGGTGTGTTCCTCCATGCTTCTGAAATTCTTTTTGAGGCCGCTCGAAATTTTAAAGAACTGGAATTTATCGATTTTGGCAGTGGCTTTAAAGTTCCTTACCGGGAGGGTGATATACAAACAGATATCGAAGACCTTGGCGCGCAGTTAACAGAAAGATTCGAGAATTTCTGCAAAGAATATGGACGTGAACTGGCCCTGGCTTTCGAACCTGGAAAATACCTAGTAAGTGAAGCGGGAAAATTCCTTGCAAAGGTTAATGTGATCAAACAAACTACCTCAACCGTTTTTGCGGGAATCGACACAGGATTCAATCACCTTATTCGGCCGATGTTCTATGGCTCACACCACGAGATCACTAACATTTCAAATCCAAAAGGAAAGGAAAGGTTCTACAGCGTAGTAGGTTACATTTGTGAGACGGACACTTTCGGTAACAACAGGAGGATCTCTGAAATAAGAGAAGGTGACATCCTTAGCTTTAGCAATGCAGGGGCTTACTGTTTCTCTATGGCCAGCAATTTCAACTCGAGATATCGTCCGGCTGAGGTTCTTTGGTATAATGGTGAAGCTCACCTTATACGACAAAGAGAAACTTTTGAGGATCTTGTTAAGAATCAGGTGATCATGGATTTTAACACCGCTCCAAAGAATTTGGTGGAAAAAGAATAAAGAAGATCTTCATAGGGTGTAGTGCAATTTTAATAAAGCTCTAACCTTTTTTATTAGGCCAATTTGGTATTTTAAATTCAAAATCCGAATATGGCCTATAAACTTGATAAATCCTATCCTTTAAAGAAAAGCATTACAACTGTTGCTATAGAAGAAATTGAAGGCTGTCTGGATTCTCTAGAAAGTCTGAATGTCCATGAAGCCATTCACGATATTCGTAAGCGACTGAAAAAACTAAGAGCTCTTGTCCGACTGGTTAGGGATGAACTTGGTGAAGATAATTATAAGTCTATAAATATTTTCTTCAGAGACCTTGGAAGAGAGCTATCCGATCTTCGTGACCTTACGGCTTACATGGAAACCGTCGAACTCTTGAGATCGCGTTACGGTGATCATATCTATGTGAATTTCTTTAACTCCATTATCCGGGAAGTTAAAAAGGAAAGGGATGAACTGGAAGCCAAATTAAGAGCAGAAGGTTTTTTTTCAAATCATCTAATGGAAAAGTTAAGTTATGCCAGAAAAGAGATGATAAAATGGCCAGTAGAATCCGATTCCATTAGGATCATTTTACCAAGCATCGAAAGGGTTTATAAAAGAGGTAGAAAAGCCATGAACAATGCTTATGATAATCCTGAAAAAGAAATTTTCCATGAATGGAGAAAACGAGTAAAGTACTTATGGTATCAAACTTTATTATTACAGGAAACCTGGCCGGAAATGTTTGAAACCCTTGAACAGGAGATTCATCTTTTGGCCGATTACCTAGGAGATGATCACGATCTTATGGAATTGAACGATAAGCTAAAGCTTGATGGGTTTAATCTTGAAGATGGAAATCAAAAGGAGTTGGTCCATGCACTTGTCCAGGAATATAGTGAGCATCTTCGTGAGAATGCAAAAACTAAGGGTGAATTGATCTACGCGGAGAAACCCGGTAGATTTACAGATAGAATTGGAAAGTACACCGAAACGAACTGGAACTGATTTTTTGAATCTGTTTTTATAAAAATCATTGTATTTGTTCAATTTTTCTGGTTTTTATGTAACCAAATGCTTTTTTGTGCCTTCTTATTTGTAGAAAAATCAATCTACAATCAATCAAAAACGCATTTTCATGAGAACTTTAATTTATGTTTATTCTCTTTTTTTCCTGGTTCCTATATTCAATTTAAAAGCATCCAATTACAACTCTTACCAATTGGAGGTAAAAGGAATTGAATACAGAATCGATCCACGGATAGAACTTTACAATATCATCGCCATGCAATTCGGGCACAATGGGATGAGCCTTTCCAACATTACTTATAAAAAGGAGAACCTGGACTATTTTCAAAAGATGCAGGACCATGAGGCGCCCCCATTATTACTTGAAAGTTTCAAGAACGGTTGGGGTGTAGATGATCCAATTTTCTTCATGCTACACCTGGGCGATAATTTTGGAATAAAAGAAAACATGCCCAAGGATATTATTGAAAGAGGTGGCGGCATGCAGCACATGGTAAAATTAAGTGATGCTATTAAGGATTATGCATTAAAAGCTGATTTTCAAAATTACTTTAATGAGGTCCAAAAACAGTTTTATCATCAAGTGCTAGCTCAAACTCGTTATAATTTCAGGAATTTTGATGGAAAAGAAATACTTGAAGATTTTTTCCAGGAAGAAGCAAATTCGTATACCGTTATCCTTAATTTGATGGGAGGGTATGGAAACTTTGGTAAATCCATCAGCAATGAATCTGGATTTGACTGCTATGCCGTAGTCGAGACCAGTGCTTCTTCAGGGGATATCCCGGTTTTTTATCCTTCCATTGCTACCACAGATCTTATCCTACATGAATTCGCTCACGGATTCGTGAATCCAAAGGTAGACGAACTGAAAGCAGAATTTGAAAAATTTGATGGGTTGTACCAGCCTATTGAAAATTCAATGAAAAGCCAGGGATACTGGCACTGGCATGCAGTGCTGAATGAGCATCTGGTACGTGCTTCGGTAATAGAAATGATCAAAAACAATTATGGTGAAGAAATCGCGGAGAACACTTATTACAGGAAAGAAATGGGACGCAGATTTATTTATCTCGATGCCATTCGGAAAGAATTTTCCGATCATAGAAATCAGGATGGTTTCGATTTCGAAAGTGTAATAAAAGATCTTCCCGAACTGCTTGCTCAGATTGACGAAAGCTATATCCACGAGAAAATGAACAAGGTTATCGAACTAAGAAAACCCGATTCAGAAAATATTCCTAAACCATGGGAATTTTCCAGAGATAGTTCTACGGTATTCATTGTTAGCTCCCATGAAAAGGATCTGACAGGACAGAAAAAGATGATCGATTTTGTAAAAACATACCGGGATATGTTTAGCCAAGAAATTCAGATCATTACCGATGAAGAAGCTTTAAAAGCAGATCTTTTTTCAAAAGACCTGGTAGTTTTTGGAACTAAGGAAGGCAATTCCTTCCTGAAAAAATATTTTGGCAAATTGCCAATTTCAATTGACAAAGACAGGATAGTAACTAATAAAGTAATTCCCGGTAAACACCTTCAATTAGTAACTTCATGGGTAAGCCCAATAAATTCAGAAAAATCGTTCATCATTTATACAGGACAACAGGTTAAGGATATTGTTGATTTCTATAAATCGCCAGTAAAGGATCAATACCACTACTGGGTGGCTAAGAATACGATCACCCTGGATAAGGGAAATTATTCAAGGCTGGGTCTTATTTGGCTTCCTGAAATATTCTAAAACATAGAAAGAAATATTTTATTAGTATTTTGGGTGGTATGGGTTAAATCCATGCCACCTTAGTTTTATGGGAAAAGAAAGAGGAACACTTTACTTTATTTCGATCTTACCTCCCACTCCAATAAGAAGGGAGATCGAAAAGATCAAAAAAGAGATCAAAGAAAAATATGGAATAGAACATTCCTTAAAACTCCCAGCGCATATTACGATTCAGATTCCTTTCCGAATGAAAGAAGAAAAAGAAAAGTTATTATTTAAAAAGCTGAAAAGATTTTCTGAGAGTATTGAACCTATCGGTATTGAATTAAAGGACTTCGGTAAATTTTCCAAAAATGTTCTCTTCATCAAAGTGAAGAACCATCAACCGATTATAGATCTGCATGAGAAACTCGAAATGGAATTAATGGTTTTTTTGAATCTCCAGAGTCACGAAATTTCTTCAAAGATTCACCCGCATGTAACCATAGCCACCCGGGACCTGAAAAGAAGTCATTTCCCAGAAATCTGGCAGGAATTTGAAGAAAGGGAATATCAAGCTTCATTTACCGCAAAGAAATTACATCTTTTAAAGCATAATGGAAAAACCTGGGAATTGTACCGCAGCTTTAATTTTTCCAAACAAATATAAAAGCTCCTTCAATGAGGCTTTCTTTATCAGCAATTTAAAAAATCAATGAGCCAAAAAATATGGCATTAACGAAAAGCCGGTGTGTACCAAACATCATAGCCCTGAAATTAGGATCATCACTAAACATGATCACAGCGCCATTCCCTTTTTGTTCTGCTAATAGAGCGGCAGAATTCTTTATCAGTTCGAGGTTTTCGGGATGAATATAACCGCTTAGATATGGATCATTCTTGAATAACATTACTTTATTGAATCTATTAGTCCCCGGATCTAAAAAAACAGAACTATTTTTATAAACAGGGAGATCGCGGTCTTTATACCCGAAACCTAAAGGATGAGTGATATCAAGATCAGCTTCATAGAATGAGCCTCCAATAGCCCTCGAACCATAATAATTTTCTGCTTTGGCATAATTCATTCTTGCCGCACTGTCATTCTTTTTTTCTGCTTCTATTAATTCTGAAGAAACTATATCATTTTCTATAGCCCATTCGCTGGCAGCACGTTGGGTGATCAGAATTCCACCATCTTTCACCCATCTTTCGATTCTTTCTTTATCAACATCTGAATAATTTCCAGAAACCATGATAAGAACATCATAATCACTTAGATCCAAACGATCAAAATATCTAAGATCAACTTTCGTGACAGGCATGTTTAAATAAGTATCAAGCATAAACCAGATCTCACCCGCCTCGTAACCACTGGTGCCACTGCCTGTGATCATGGCTACATCGGGAAGTTGGATATCTTTGAAATTTGGACTGCCAAGATCTATGCCGGTTAAACTTCTTCCTGAAGCTGCAGCGTTTATTTTAACTCCTGCTTCTTTGGAAATAGATGTAAGCACTTCATACAGTTCATCCTCGCCTATAGGTTGGTCTGCTACAGAGATCATCAGACTGCCATAGCCAAACCTTTTAGAGCCCTGATTAGTTTCTGTGGTAAAAGGAGTGAAAGCGACTTTCACATTGATATCCTTTTTCAACAACTCATAAAGCATCGCCGGAGCTTTGAATTGGGACCAGTCGACCAAATAAGCATATGGTGACTGCTCGGGAATATTGACACTATCCTTAAGATCTTCTTTGGTTATTTGTTTATTAAAATTCAGCCTTTTGGAAGAAACCTTCGAATGCGGCATCCCATATGCAAGGGCCATAGACCATGCGGAGGTATCATAAAAGACACTATCAGCAAACTTGGTCACTTTATCAAAAATAGATTTCACCATAAGGTTTTGCGCCTGAGCTTCTGGAACTATATAGGAATAATCGGGATCGAACTTTTTATCATCCGAAGTAATAGATTTTTCTAGCTTATATACCTTTATGTTATGGTCCAGTAATAACTGGGTGAATTTCCTTGTTAATTCCGGTTTATCCCTATCTCCGTAAACATGTGCAATATTTTGGCTTGCACCCTCATCTTTTACATCTTTGAAGAATTTACGTTGCCAATCTAGTAATAACTCCCTGTTATCTATAGTAGCTTCTATTGTAGCAAGACTTGTACGCAGATGATTTCGTATTGAAAAAGGAAATGTAATCTCTTCACTTCCTGTTTTTTGAACATGTCCCCTTGAACTTGCCTGCTCGAATACGATTCCTAATCCGCCATGAAGGTCGGGATAAGTAGAGCCATAACCTGGATACGAATTGTCAAATCGCTCACCAGTAAAATAGAGCGATCCAATATCATCGAGTACCGATTGATGATATTTAGCGAAAATAGCGTTTAGGGTATCGTAATTAAATCTTGGCACTATAGGATTTTCAGATCCATAGGGTTTTGTTGGTTCAAAGAAATAGGTGCTCGATGAACCCATTTCATGATAATCCGTAACCATGTTTGGCAGCCACTTATGATAAAAGTTTACACGATTCTGACTCTCTACCTGCGTTAAAGGTAACCAGTCCCGATTTAGATCGAACCAGTAATGATTTGTTCTTCCTGAAGGCCAGGATTCATTATGTTCTCTGTCCATAGGATCTGCTACGGCCGGATTCCCTTTGTTGCTGTTCACCCAGGTAGTATGCCTGTCCCTGCCGTCAGGATTCAGAGTAGGTTCGATATGGAAAACTCCCTTTTTGAGATAATCCTTTACCTCAGGATCTTTAGCTGCGACAAGGTAATAGGCCACAAGCATGGAAACCTCACTGCTCGAAGGCTCATTTCCATGTACGTTATAACCAAGATGTACAATTACCGGCATTTCTTTTATATTGCCGGCCGGCTGAGTAGGATCGGCATGACTTAAATGTTCCTCACGAATACGCTCAAGGTTTTCCAGGTTTTCCTCCGATGAAATAGTAAGAATTATCTGAGGTCGTCTTTCATGGGTATATCCAATGGTTTGTATCTGCGCATTTGGAGATAACTCGGCCAGTTTCTCCATGTAGTTCACCAATCGGGCATGCCGTGTATGCCAGTCTCCTACTTCATAACCTAAAAATTCAGATGGACTGGGAATTTCTTCATCAAAAACCACATTATCCGGAAAGTAATAGTCGGTTTGCGAAAAAGAAACCAGGACTGAAAAAAATAATAAAACGGAGAGGAGTAAGACTTTAAATCTCATGAAATTTTATTTGAAAAGAAACTAAAGATAAAAATTATTATTCGGTCAGAAATAGCTTTTAGTTAATTGAGACCTAGATTTTATCCGGAAGAACGTAATAATAAATGGAAATAAAGTGACAGAATGTTCCAAATAGAACAAAAATGTGGAAGATAGCATGATTGAATGGAATTCTCTTTTGCATAAATAGAATGGCTCCAATAGTATAGGAAATACCTCCTCCAAACAACCACCAGAGACCAGGACCGGATAGATTTTCGATCAATGGTTTAATTGCGAATACGATGATCCAGCCCATAACCACATACATTATTGTAGACAGAAGCTGGTATCTTCCTGTATAGAAAAGTTTCACTATTACGCCTGTTAGTGCCAAACCCCAAACAACGCCAAAGATAATCCAACCGGTAGTCCCACTTAATGTGACCAGGGCAAAAGGAGTATAGGTACCGGCAATAAGAACGTAAATAGAGGCGTGATCTAAAATATTCAGTTTCATTCTTAGCCGGTTTTCCTTAGCACTATGATAAAAAGTGGAGGCAGCATAAAGAAGAACCATACTCGCCCCGAAAATGCTGAAACTAACCAGATGTTCTATCTCGCCCAGCTCATTAGCCCTTAGGATAAGTAAAATCAAAGCAAGGATACTAAGCCCAAATCCAATGCCATGAGAGATGACATTAAGTCTTTCTTCTTTCGGAGGGTATTTTGTAGGTTTTTTAAATTTCCGCATAGGGAGCCAAGGATAAATAAGTTAGATAACATTTTTTCTAAAAAAATGATTATTAGTCTTAAAACCAAATCCATTTTGCCTTAGACCAGAAAAACTTGAATTCCTTTCAGTTTTAGATCTCAAAGGATTTTTCAACGACAATAAAAGTACGGAGATAGATAAAAAAATGGAATGAAAAGTAAGTTGATCCTTAATAATCTTAAATCATTTCAATTTCAGATAACGGATTAATACAGATCTAAAATATCCCTTTCTTATTAAGATCGAAAAGCGCCTACTGTAGTTATAATCTCGGCAGTGAGATTTCTAATGTTAGAATAAAAAGCTAATTTCTAAGATCAGATTTTTATTCCGGGATCTTGACGATATTAACCACACCGCTATTATCCTCTTTATTCCTAATCTCGAAATAATAATTATCCTTGTATAGATTTTTGAGCCTGTCGTCAATATTCCTTAAACCAACTCCTTTATTCATAAGGGCACGATGATCCTCCTGTATCGCTGCACCATTGTTCTCTACTTTTATTACCAGGTAATTATCCTCTTCATAAATATGAATATCAATTTTTAGATTCGTGTGTTCATAAGAATATCCATGTTTTATTGAATTTTCTATTAACGGCTGAAGAATCAATGCAGGTACCTTCTTTAGCATCAGGGAATCATCGATATGCTTTTTGATTTTGAGATGATCCGAGAATCTTACGTTAACAATGTTCAAATAATATTCGAGTATTCTCAATTCTTCGTCTAGACTAATCCTGTTACTATCACTGCTATACAATATTTCCCTTAAAAAATCACTAAGATCTGCTATGGTATCCCTGGCCTTTGATGCATCAACATCTGTGAGAACCGCTATAGAATTGAGCGTATTGAATAAAAAATGTGGTTGCAATTGGGAAGATAACATTTTCATTCTGGTATTTACCAGCTGAGACTCCAGCTTGGAGTGTCTTTTTTCGGCTTCCTTAATCTGTTTAAGATAATAATAGGTATAGATGATGAAGACCATCGCAAAATAAATGAGGAAGTTTAAATCGATTACCGCCACGAAAGCATGTATGCTTCTTTCGATATCATATTCGGCAAAAGTTAATCTACCTAGAAGTATTGAGTAAAGATCTCCAACAAGCCTTATTACAAGTCCAATAAGAAGGGAAAAAATAGTATGTATAGAAATGATCTTGACCCAGGAATAATTCTTATTTAGGAAACGTTTAGTGCTTATAGCGATAAGGGTCATATAACTTACAACAATAACATAATCGAATAGAATATTATGCAATAAGAAATCTGACCAGATAAAAACCTCATCCTTCGCTATATAGGATTCCATATATGCAATCTTACCAATAAGAACGATATCGAATAAAAGATAGAAGCCCGCTAAAAGAAGAACGAGTTTAAAATCTATGTACTTTTTCTTTAATGCCTTAAGCCCCATTTAGATTCCTATTTTGGTTGTGAATTCCTTTTTATGGGATTTACTTATATGCAGTAGCTTCCCATCTGACATCTGAGCATCTATTTCTGAATATTCTGAATGCACTATTTCTTTTACATAATTTAAATTAAGAATAGTAGAACGGTGCACCCGGATAAAAATATTATTGTCAAGCACTTCTTCAAGATTACTTAGAGATTCTCTCAGGACATATTTTTTATTCGCAGTATAAATTTCTGCGTAATATCCCGATGCTAGAATATACAGGATCTCGGCTGGATCTACTAATGCGGTCTTGTTGCCTTGTTTTACCGGAATTTTGGATACGGAGTTTAGCAGGTTTGTCCCATTGGAGTATTGATGAAAAAGATCCATCATACGTTTTTCAAAATTATCGTCGGCCTCTACCTGAGTGGTTTTTAGAACTTTCTCTATGGTTTTGAAAAATCGCTGATCCTTAAATGGTTTCAATAAGAAATCAAAGGCTTCAACATCGAAAGCCTTCATCGCATAATTGTCATAAGCAGTAACGAATATAACGATGGGTTTTGGTGAAACAGTTATTTGTTTTAGCACCTCGAAGCCATTCATATCTTTCATATTAATGTCAAGAAAAACAAGATCGGGACTCATTTCATTTATCTTCCTTACAGCAGTTTTGCCATTGGAGCATTCCCCAGCAACATCGATCTCGTTCACGTCTTCAAGGAGATTTCTAACGCGTCTTCTAGCAAGTTCTTCGTCATCAATTATTAGTGCTTTCATCTATTGGATTGCTTGTACTTACTGCAATTTAAAACTATTTATTTGTTAACATTTAATAAATTTTACGGTTTTAGTAATATTTGATATCAATGATTCATATACTACTTTGGAAATCTCTTTATTCCGAAAAAAAGCCATCAAAATTTCTCAATTTTGATGGCTGACTAATCCAACAATAAACATTTTAAAGATTGCTGACTACACTAGTTGCGCCTATAGTTTTTGGATCTATTTTGATACGCTGAGTCTGATTACCGTTCTCAAGTTTTATCTTATAGAGTTCTTTATCTACGAGATCACCGGTACCTGAAGCAGTATATTTGTTCTTGGTCATTGTCCATCCCTTATGGGTTCTGTACAATTCGTGTTTAACTTCAGATGGCACTACTATATCTGTAAACCTTTGATAAGTTTTAAGCAGTTCCCCTTCCTCATTGTAAACGGCTTCCAGCATTCCCTGGGAACTAACGAAAGTAACTTTGTATCTGTCATAATCCTCATTTTTAAAAGACTCAATAAAACCTTGAATGTCAAAGTTGGATTTCATAAAAGCAATAGGATTATCAGAAAATTCACCTGTATAAGCCTCTTTTACCTTAAAGGAATAAGAATCTCCGTCTTTGACGATCTTAGAATCTGGTGAATCAAAGCCTACTTTGGCCTCTTCAAGTTCGATCTGCTGTGCATGTCCTACTGCTGTGGCAGCAATAATTAATAAAGAAAAAATTAGTGATCTCATGATGAATGATTTTTTTGAATGAATAATTGGTTTTTAACTGTTAATTAATTGATCAATGAATTATTATACCGCTAATCTACAGCGAATTACTCTTCATTCTAGAGAAATGATCCAATCCTACATAGGATACTGGTGAGCTGCTAAAAAAAAGATTTAATTCCATTTTCAGGACATTTGAAAATACGCTTTGTTGTCTGCTGCATATTTCCAGTAATTCATATCAAAAATCTAACGATTCACCATGACTTTTAAGGTTAAAGCGACCTATTTGAGAATATTAAAGACAGGTTTTAACTTTTTTATGGATATTTGAATTTATGAATATTGCCCGGCTAATCGAACTTTCGTTTAAGAGACTTATCCCTGCTCCATTTACTTTAGCAGTACTTCTAAGCCTTGTTACCATCATAATTGCATGGTTTTTTACAGGAACAACCTCGGCAAACAACTTTGTCCGGATACTAAAGTATTGGCAAAATGGAATGTGGGATCCTGGTCTCCTAGTTTTTGCAGTCCAGATGATGCTTATTCTGGTTCTTGGACATATTCTTGTTTTAAGTAAGCCAATGGCATGGTTAACCGAAAAACTTACGAGGATTGTCAACGGAAATGCTAGTGCCGTAATAATAGTGTCAATTTCCACAATGATCGTGGCGTTTTTTAATTGGGGATTAGGTTTGATCTTCGGTGCCATTATGGCCAGGAAAGTTGGGGAGGCCGCAAAGAAAAGAGGATTTAAAATAAATTATCCACTCGTTGGTGCTGCAGGATATTCTGGTCTAATGATCTGGCACGCTGGGATAAGTGGTAGCGCTCCCTTAAAAGCTGCAGAAACTGGACATATTTCCGGACTCTTTTCCGGAACTGAAAATTTAGAGCTGATAGGGCAGCTTCCAGAGAATATTCCTACTGATATTACTATTTTTGCAAACTGGAATCTAATTCTGTTCGCTATCCTTCTTATTATGGTTCCTCTAGTCCTCTGGGTTTTGTCAAAATCTACTGCAGTTACAAAAATGGATCATCTTCCTGAAGAAAAGAGAGCTTTCAAAGAAACAAATTTTACTAAGGGAGCTGAGAGACTGGACCACAGCAGGTATTTAAGTTTTGTATTCGGAGTTCTACTTTTCTTAGCTTTTTTGGCGAGCTATTTTAAAGATATAATAAATGGTAATCTTACTCCCAACCTACTGAACTTCTTCATGCTTGGGCTATGCATTTTACTTCATAAATCCTTTTCTTCTTTCTTAAAGGCATTGAACGAAGCAATAACTGGAGCCGCTGCAATACTGATTCAGTTCCCTCTTTATTTCGGGATCATGGGAATTATGAGTGGTACTGGTCTGGTAGGGGATATAGCCGGCCTCTTTACAAGCATAGCGACAGAGATTAGTTTGCCAGTTTACACCTTCTTTAGCGCAGGAATAGTGAATATTTTCGTCCCTAGCGGTGGTGGCCAGTGGGCGATCCAGGGACCAATAGTTTTGGAAAGTGCATTAAAATTGGGAGTGCCTTTAAATAAGGCTGTCATGGCCTTTGCCTATGGAGATCAAATTACTAATATGCTCCAACCTTTCTGGGCCCTACCCCTTCTGGCAATTACTCAATTGAAGGCTAAAGAAATCCTGCCTTATACATTGATCCTAATGTTTGTTGGAATACTTGTTTACGTAGTTGGCCTCCTAGCGGTTTAAAAGAGAGCTATCTTATGAAGGACGTTTAGTATTTCTTAATCCTTTAATTTCCTTTTTGTACCGTGCTATTAATTTTTCCTGTTTTGAGTTATCCCGATCAAACCTTATCCAGATGAGTGTTATAAGTAATAAGCTTACCCCAGCAACGGAGAATAGTAGAATTAATTCCATAGATGAATTTATAAATTTGACTAAAGTGGGTAAGGCTTTTTAAAGTTAGGATATTTCTTACATTTTAGATTTCAAAAAAATTAATTTCACATATTATTAACTAAAATTAAAGGTTGCTAATTGCCCAAAAAAAGACAGGATATAATATATCCTGTCTTTAAATATCATTTCAACCGTAAAAAAGGGTAACAGAAATTTATACCATTTTTCAGTTACCCTTTCGCAATTATCATCTTACTGATAATTACATATGTAAATATACTTTAATTCTATCTGCTAGGGAGTTAACCCAAAGCTAATTTTTCTTAATAAAAACCTAATTTATTAATGAAAAGCATTTCCTTAAATCTTTTCCGGAAATTTCTTTATACTTTAAATGAACCTAAAACCTAATCTGATGAAAAGTTTACTGAAAATAGTCCTGATCGTAGTACTAGTCCTAATCGTATTGACCTTACTTGCCTTTTTCGGCGTAATAGACCTGATCATTTAGAATAAAACAGAATCTTTTTGACTTTAAAATAAAAAAAGGGTCGTGACTATTATTTCAGAATTGACCCTTTTCTCTTTTTTTTGGTTTTGATCCAAAACTATCCTGTTTTTAGTCAAACCCCATTAATCCTGTTTTAATTATACGATAAGAAAATGTTAATTACAATTTTTCTATTACTTTTTGATCTTGGATAAATTTAATACAGCACCCTAAATTTTATGGTTCCTTGAATTTCTTTTAATTCTTTAATTACCTGGGCATCATATTCCTTATCAATATCTGTGATCACATAACCAATACTTTCATTGGTTTTTAGATATTGCCCTACGATATTGATATCATGTGCCGCGAGAATCCGGTTTATGTGGGCAATTATTCCTGGTTTATTGTGGTGAATATGGATAAGCCTGTGAGCGTTTTCCAGTATTGGAAGCTGAAGATTAGGAAAATTGACTGAATTGGTGGTTCCCCCGGTATTGATATAATTAATGATCTTGCCAGGTACGAAATTGCCAATATTTTCCTGAGCCTCTTCTGTACTTCCTCCAATATGGGGAGTCAGTATAAGATTTGGCAGACCTCGCAAGGAAGATTCAAATTCCTCCTGGTTGGTTTTAGGTTCTTTTGGGAAAACATCAATTCCAGCACCACGAATATGACCGGATTCCATATTTTTCTTCAAAGCTTCCACATCTACGACCTGACCCCTGGCGAGATTAAGGAATATGGAACCTTTGTTCATCCATCCAAATTCCTTTTCGCCTATCATATTTTTATTTTCTCTTCTTCCGTCTACATGAAGGGTTACGATATCTACGGTCTCCAAAAGCTCTTTAAGGCTATTACATTTCGTTGCATTTCCCAGGGCCAACTTTTCCACGAGATCATAATAATATACATCAAATCCAATCGCTTCGGCTACCACAGATAGCTGCGCTCCTATATTACCATAGCCGACTATACCTAGCTTTTTTCCCCTAACTTCATAACTGCCTTTGGCGGATTTGTTCCAAACTCCCTTATGCATTTCAGAGATACGGTCTGGAAGATTGCGCATTAGTAAAATAATCTCACCAATTGCGAGTTCCACAACTGAACGAGTATTGCTGAACGGAGCATTAAAAACGGCAACTCCTTTTTTTAGACAAGCCTCCAGATCTATTTGATTTGTCCCGATGCAGAAGGCTCCAACTGCAATAAGCCGGTTAGCATTTTCAAGCACCTTTTCCGTCAATTGGGTTTTAGAACGTATCCCCAGCACCGAAACATCCTTTATTTTTTCGGAAAGTTCATCTTCATCTAATGCGCCAGAAATGGTCGTAACATTATAGCCTTCATTTTTCATGATGCTTACAGCATCGGAATGTACATTTTCAAGTAATAATACTTTGATCCTGTTCTTTGGATAGGAAATAGCTTTGTTCATTTTATGAAGATATAGGAATTCATCAAGACTGGGTGTAATGTGATCTGCTTTTTCAAGTATATTAAGTCGTTCAATATTTTCGGTAAATGCATAGAATTTATTGGCAAGACCGGCTGCTTTAATCTCGTAATCATTATAGCCATCCCCAATCACATAAACATCCCCCTTTAGCTCAAGCTTTTTAAGAAGTTCTACTTTTCCGTTATTTGAAGAAAGGACGTTCGACTTATCAAATCCTGTTATATGCCCTTCTTCATCGAACTCAAAGGTATTTGCGTAAACATTCTCTTCCATAACCCCATACTCCTTTACAATGGGTACAATGATCTCCTTAAAACCATTGGAAATAATATAAATCCTGTCCTTATATTCCTCAAAGAACTGTTCATTACGCACAAAGGAAACAGAGACTTTTTCGGAAAGCATTTCTACTAACCTGGGGATCAAATCTTTATTAGCCTCAAGGATTTCCAGGCGTTTTTCCAGAGACTCCCTGAAAGCAAGCTGCCCTGCCATGGCAAGATCTGTAAGCTCTTTTAATTGCTTGAGCTTTTGTTCCTTTTCCGAATGGCTTTCCAAGGATAATTCGCCCAAAACATCCAGGGCTTCAACTTGGGTAAAAGTACTGTCAAAATCAATGACGAAATGCTTTTGGTTTTGCATAGTGCAATAGAATACTTTAATATGGATTAAGGCATAAAACTAAACCTTTTTACAGCATTTAAAAACACAGCTGTAATCTAAAAAAAAGAGCTATTACATCATCCTCAATTTTTTCTCAATAAATCTTAAAAATCTGGAATTTCTAATCGATTTAAGCTTCTTTTTTGAATGAACTACAGGTTTTGAAGAAAATAATTTTTAAAAAATCTTATTATTTCAAAGCAACAAGAATAAAACCTAAGTTATGGCACCTTAAAAACAATTAGGTTTATCAAGAACGAATGTTAAATAATAGTAAAACTATTGTATTTGAAATTTTTACTACTATTTTTGACAGTAAATATGTCATAAATTATGAAATATATTCTTCAAGATCTGAAGATCAGCGTAAATGATAAAATTTATTTAAAAGATCCCGAATCGACGGCTTTAGGGAAACGTATTGTAGAAAATGGGATTTTGCTAATCAATGAGATCGGATTTGAAAATTTCACCTTCAAAAAACTAGGTGCAAAAATTAAGTCGAATGAAAGCTCTATTTATCGATATTTCGAAAATAAGCATAAATTCCTGGTTTATCTTACTTCCTGGTACTGGGGATGGAAAGAATACCAATTGGTATTTTCGACGAATAGTATCTCTGATCCCTCAGAGAAATTAATTAAAGCGATAGAAGTAATCACAGAAACGGTAGAAGAAGATAAATCCTTTAGCCATATCAACGAGGTTGCGCTCAATCAGATCATCGTTAATGAATCTTCGAAATCCTTTTTAACGAAACAGGTGGATGCCGAGAACAGGGAAGGCTATTTCATAGTTTATAAGCGCCTGGTACATCGTATAAAGGAAATGATCACTGAAGTAGATCCCTCCTATTTATTTCCAGGTAGCCTGGCAAGTATGATAGTGGAAGGAGCCCTTCATCAGCATTTTCTTAAAGATCATTTCACTTCTATAACAGATTGTAATGATAAGGTAATGCCAGCTGTATATTTTAAGCATCTAGTTACTAATGTTCTAAAAATGGAAGATTATGTCCAATAAAAACCTAAGTACATGGCGAAGATTTTTAGGGCTCCTTAAATTGGAAAAAAGGGATTTCCTTCAAATCATATACTATGCGATTTTTGCCGGACTGGTTAACCTATCTGTTCCATTAGGAATCCAGGCGATTATAAACCTTATCCAGGGTGCACAAATTTCAACCTCATGGATAGTCCTGGTTAGTGTGGTTACACTTGGTGTAGGATTCGTAGGTGTACTTCAATTAATGCAGATCCGGATCCTGGAGAATGTTCAGCAAAAAATATTTACTCGGGCATCATTTGAGTTTTCTTATCGATTCCCAAAGATCAAAATGTCTGAACTCCATAATTTTTATCCACCAGAACTCGCGAATCGCTTCTTTGATGTTTTAAGTATACAAAAGGGAATCTCCAAACTGGTAATGGATTTTCCGGCCGCTATCTTTCAGATCGTTTTCGGTCTTATACTGCTTTCTTTTTACCATCCCTTCTTTATATTTTATGGGATCCTCCTGGTCCTGCTTATATTTCTTCTTTTCAGATTTACCGGAAAAGCCGGACTTAAGACAAGTATGAAGGAATCCAAACTAAAATACCGAATCGCACACTGGATACAGGAAGTTGCCAGAACGCTTATCAGCTTCAAGATATCTGGTAAGACCAGTCTGGCCGTAAACAAGAATGATCATCTTGTAAGCAATTACCTGGATGCCAGGGAAAGTCATTTTCAGATCTTAAGACTACAATTTATCCAGATGATCGGGTTTAAGGTCCTAATCACGGCAGGGTTACTAATTATAGGGGGGTTACTTGTAATAAATCAACAAATGAATATCGGGCAGTTCGTAGCAGCAGAGATCATCATACTCCTTATTATCAGTTCTGTTGAAAAATTGATCGTAGGCCTGGAAAACTTTTACGATGTACTCACTTCACTTGAAAAGTTAGGGGAGGTAGTAGATAAGGAATTGGAGCCCATAAGTGGTGACTCAAGTTTCGCTGAGAACGGAGCTCTCGAAATCGAACTTAAAAATATTGGATTTATAGCTTCCGACGGTACCGAAATTCTTAAAAACGTAAACCTGATAATTAATCCGGGAGATAAGATCATTCTTGAAGGACCTAACGGATCTGGAAAATCCACCCTATTAAAAATTATTGCTGGTCTTCTGGAACCTACTTCCGGAAAAATCTATATAAACGGTGTTTCTCTGCAAAGTATAAACCTAAGTCATTACAGGGCGATGCTTGGACAGTCCTTATCTGAAGAAAGTCCTTTTGAAGGTACCCTTTTTGAAAATATAACCTTCGGTGATAAAAGTATTTCTCAAAAAGACATCTCAGAAGTTATACGTCACACCGGGCTTACCGAATTCGTAAGACAACAACCTAAAGGGATGGATGCTGTGATCTTTCCTGAAGGAAGACAATTGCCTCATACCATCGCGAAGAAAATAGTGCTTGCCAGAAGTATATTGAGAAATCCCAAATTATTAATTCTGAATGATCCTTTGAATCAGGTAGATGACGCTGAAACGAACAGGATCGTAAATTTCCTTTTTCAAGAAGATCAAAAATGGTCAATAATAGTAACGAGTCAGGATAAAATCTGGCGAAAGTATTGTAATCGAAAGATCAATCTTGATAGCGGAGAAATTAAAAATACGATTTAAAGATGCTGAATATCACTAAAAATTCATTGCACGAAAAGGTTGATCTTAGCCATTATGAAGCTGGTAAAAAGGTTTTTCATAGTAATCATTACAAATATTTCAACTTGTTTTTGCGGTATTTTACTATCTCCGGTATCATCATTCTGTTTTTACCCTGGACCCAGACCGTTTCAGGATCAGGTTCTGTGACAACCTTAACACCAGATCAGCGTCCACAAACCATACAGTCTCCTATCCCGGGACAGATCAACAAATGGTTTGTTCGCGAAGGTGATTTTGTCGAAAAAGGAGATACGATCCTGCATATTACAGAAATCAAAAATGAATATTTCGATCCGGACCTTGTTCGTAGAACAGGTGAACAGGTGACCGCAAAATCAAATTCCCTGGTATCCTATGATGAGAAAATAGCGGCCCTTGAAAACCAGATCAATGCGCTGCAGGAAGAGAGAGAATTAAAGCTTGAACAGGCTCAGAATAAGATTGAACAGGCAAAGCTTAAGATACTTAGCGATAGTATAGACCTGGAAGCTGCCAAGACCAATTTATCAATCGCGGAAACTCAATTCAAGCGTATACAGCAGCTTCAAAAGGAAGGCTTAATGGCAATGACCGATGTGGAAGAAAAACGTTTAAAACTTCAGGAAACCCAGGCTAAGTTAATTTCCCAGCAAAATAAATTGATGGCTAGCAAAAATGAGCTCATCAATGCACGTATCGAATTGAACCGTATCAAAGCAGAGTATAGCGACAAGATTTCCAAAGCCCGTAGTGAACGTTCAACGGCCCAATCCCTGCGTTTCGAAACCGAGGCTGAAGTAAGCAAACTGGAAAATGCTTATGTTAACTATGATATCCGGGACGATCTTTATTACGTTCGCGCTCCACAAGATGGTTACATCAATAAAGCGATCATAGGAGGAATAGGTGAAACCTTTAAAGAGGGAGAAAAACTGGTTAGGATAATGCCAGCGAATTATGACCTCGCCGTAGAAACTTTTGTAGAACCTCTTGACCTGCCTATACTTCATGTAGGCGAAAAAGTCAGGATCAGGTTCGATGGTTGGCCTGCTATCGTATTTAGTGGCTGGCCAAATGTGTCTTACGGAACTTACGGAGGAGAGATCGTGGCAATAGAAAATTATATCAGTGAAAACGGGCGCTATCGTGTTTTAATAGCTCCAGACCCAACAGACCATGACTGGCCAGATGCCCTTAGAGTTGGTTCTGGCGCGAATACACTTGCTTTGCTAGATGATGTACCCATCTGGTATGAGATCTGGAGACATTTAAACGGGTTCCCGCCTAATTACTATAATCCCGAAGATAAAAACACGGCAAAAAAATGAGGATTCTAAAGATTTTCATCCTGATATTAATCACCTTTCCTTCTATGCTTTCAGCACAAGAAGACGATAGCCTGTCGCTTGGTTTCAGGGAATATCTGGATCTGGTAAAAACTTATCATCCTGTAGTTAAACAGGCAGGGCTGCTAGTTGATCGTGCAAAGGCCGAACTAAGGAGTTCAAGAGGTAGTTTTGATCCTAAAATCGAAGCTGGTTACGATAGGAAGGATTATAAAGGTACCGAATATTATGATCTACTGAACTCAGCCTTAAAAATCCCTACTTGGTATGGAATAGAGCTTAAAGCAAAATTCGAGAATAATTCGGGTATTTATCTTAATCCACAGAATACAGTACCCGAAGACGGACTTTTTGCCGCGGGAATATCTATTCCGATAGGTCAGGGTTTATTTATAAACGAAAGGATGGCTTCTTTAAAACAGGCAAAGGTGTTTAGAGAACAGTCTGAATTAGAAAAACAAATAGCGGTAAACGATATTCTATATAATGCCTCCATGGCTTATTTCGATTGGTTAACAGCCTACAGACAATTACAATTATATAAAAGTTTTATTGAGAATGCTGAAACCCGCTTTAAAGGAATCGTTAAAAGTTACGAAGTGGGAAATAAGCCTGCCATAGACACCCTTGAAGCAAGTTTAACTATCCAGAACAGAAAGTTAAGCCTTGAACAGGCGAGACTGGAGTATGTAAAAACCTCGTTCCAGCTGGCTAATTTTTTGTGGGGAGAAGAAAATATTCCTCTGGAACTCCAGGAAAATGTAATACCTGAGAAGGATATTTTAGATCAGGTAAATGATATCCTCGATATTTCCTCTTTTTCAGAAATCGAAAATCATCCAAAAATTCTATCGCTTAACTATAAGATCCAGGCTCTGGAATTTGAAAAAAGACTGAAAGCCAATAAATTACTGCCAAAGCTTGACCTGGAATATAATTTTCTCACTAATCAACCCGATGAAATAAACAGTCTTAATTATGATGACTACAAGTTTGGAATAAATTTCAGTTTTCCACTTTTTCTTAGAAAAGAGAGAGGTGAGCTGGCGTTGGCAAAGATCAAATTAGACAATGCCGATTTCGATCTCGCGACCAGCAAAGTAGCATTAAACAATAAGATCCTTTCTTTGAGAGAGCAGGTAAATTCTTTGAATGAACAAAATAAAATAATGGAGGAACTAATTACCAATTACCAGAGAATGCTCACGGCAGAAGAACGAAAGCTGGAAATAGGTGTAAGTTCAGTGTTTCTAGTGAACACCAGGGAGTCCAGTCTGATTACCGCAAGACAGAAGATGATCTTGCTACAAAACAAACTGCTTTCAAGCAAAGCCGAGCTCTTCAGGATCCTTGCTGGGGTTCCTGAAAATTTATAGATAGCCGGTAAACCTCTTTTGAAGATATTCTAGTTTTGGATCAATAAATCGTTTACAAAAAGGCCGGTTTGGATCGGTTTTATAATAGTTCTGGATTTCAGGTCTGGAGGATTCAAATTTTCTGAACATCAAAGCCTGGGTCACTAGTTCTTCTTCAAATTCAAACTGCAAGGCTTTTAGGTGTTCCGAAACAGATTTAAATTGCTCACTGTTAAAACAATATACTGCAGATCTGAATTTATCCCGCATACTGTGATCCTTGGTAGCCTTGTGAGTAAGAAGGTGAATCCTTAAAAGAATTTCCATAGGAATTTCTTCAGGATCAAAATGGACTAATATCCCTTCGGAAAAATTCGCGTATGGAGCTTCTGAGGCAATATATCCCTGCTCTACTGTTTTCACTCCCTTCAAAGACTGAAAAACGGCTTCCGTACACCAGTGGCAACCACCACCTAATCCTAATTTTTCCAAATCCTTTCTCATTATTTTCTTAAATCCCCTGTATCTTTAAAATAAGAGGACTCTAGTATAAACCAAAATATTGACTAATATTCTTTTTTAACAAGCTCTCTTACTATATTTATAAAACCAATTTATAATCTATGGAAAAGAGGATCCTGATCCCCACCAATTTTTCTAAACATGCCTGGAGTGCCTTAATTTTTGCGATGACACTCTACAAAAAATTTTCCTGCACTTTCTATTTGATCAATACTTATCAAAATACAAAGTTCCTTGGGGATGGTATTCCTTTGGCCAAAAATGAAGAAGATCAGGATACCCCACAAGATATTTCAGAAAAGGGCCTTGAAAGGATAATGCAGGGACTTAACTTCAGGAAAGAAAACTCTGCTCACAGTTTTGAAAAAATATCTTACCAGGGTAGTTTGGTAAACGGCATACAGGATGCCATAGATAAATATGGAATTGATATGATTGTCCTGGGATCCAAAGGAGACTCGGTTAACATAAATTTTGCTGAGGATATCTCCAAAGTAGTCGAAGATGTAGAAGAGTGTCCTATTCTTGTTATTCCTGAAGAATTTGAGATCAAGGAGCAAACCGATGCAGAAATCGTATTCCCTACGAATTTCAGATTCCCTTATAAGCAGAAGGAATTGGATGCTTTGATAGATTTTTCAAAAAGTATGAAGGCATCTATAAGACTTTTATATATTAATTCGGACAACAAAAAATTAACTCCTGAACAGGAAGAGCACAAGACCGAACTGGACAAATACCTTTCTAGAGTGAACCACAGTTTTCACACTCTTACCCAAACCACCCCGGCAACGGGAGTACATCTTTTTATTGAAAGCAGGGATAGTGATTTTTTGGTACTTTACCAGCGAAAGCAGGGCTTCTTTTCCCGGTTATTTTCCAAGACCGCAATGGAAGAGATCGCTTTTGACCCTAAACTTCCTGTGCTTATATTGAAAGAAATAAATTAAAGACAAACCATTTTAACCATGAGAAGAATACTTTTTTTATCAATCCTATTTCTGCTATCTACTATAAATTCAGGGATTGCCCAGCAAAATTACCCCACTACTCCACCTGAAGAATCTCCAATGCCGATGAAGCCGGAAATGACCGAGATCTGGGAACCACAGGTTGAAAAAGTGACTCCCGCTGATAACCCGGGTGAACCACCATCGGATGCTATTATTCTTTTTGAGGGAGATGACCTTGATCAATGGGTAAGTAAAGCCGATCCAGAAAAAAAGGCTCCATGGCTTATAAAAGATGGTTATTTTGAGGTAGTACCCGGGACCGGTGACATACAAACCAAGATGAAATTTGGGGACGCACAGATCCATATTGAATGGAGTGCCCCGGATGAAGTAGAACATTCAGGACAGGGACGTGGGAACAGTGGTCTGTTTCTCCAAAATCGCTATGAGCTACAGATCCTTGATTCATATAATAACAGAACTTACAGCAACGGCCAGGCGGCCAGTATCTATAAAGACAAACCCCCTTTGGTAAATGCTATGCGTTCTCCGGAAAAATGGAACACCTATGATGTGATCTATACTGCACCTCGTTTTAAGGATAACGGAGATTTATTCAGTCCCGCCAAAATAACGGTACTTCATAATGGAGTCGTGGTACAGCATGATGCCACCATTGAAGGCCTGACTTTATATATTGGACTTCATGACTATCCAGAGGCTCATGGAGAAGACGTTATCGCTCTTCAGGACCATGGTACTCCAGTACAATTCAGGAATATTTGGGTAAGGAGGCTATAAGCCAAGATCAATTATCGATATTCACTGGTAAGCTCTGCAGTTATAGCTCCGCCTTCCAGTGTTTCAATAACTCCTAAAGCAGCTCTTTCCCCGGAAAGTATTGCTGCATTTTGAGAGCCATTCAATAACTGGTCTCCTGCTAGAAATATCCTGTTATTCAACCTGGTTTCTGTTGGCATAATCCCGTATTGAGGCAATCTTAAATCAGGTAAGGCCTTTTTGATATTATAATATTTAAGCATACGATCTGCCTCAATATTACAATACTGCTTTAGTTCCTTCCTTACCTTTTTTTCGAGGTTTTCAGGAGAAAGATCAGTATCCTTAACCACGGTCACTGAATAGAGGTGTTCGCCGGATTCAGTTTCTTTAATAGATGAATGATAGAAAATATTATTTATAAGAGCAGACTCATCTGCAACTAATCCAATAATCTTACCGCCAATTTCAGAACTATTTGAAGTAAAATAAAAACAATGACAGGATTTCCAATCCATTTTCTGATTTCTAAGATTGGAAACCAGTGAAGAGGCTTCTGTAGCTATTATTGTGAAATGACTCTGGATCTCTTCTCCATTTTTAAGCAGAAGTGTCGAATCCGTAACCTGCTCAACAGAAGTATTAAAATGAAATTTGGTTTGTTTGAGATTAGCTGCCAGTTGCTTGCCAATTTCTCCCATTCCGTTTTCCGGGATTACGGCATCTCCTTCTCCGAACATTTTAAATACGAATCGAAACATCCGGGAAGAAGTATTAAGTTCAGATTCCAGAAATATCCCGCTAAAGAAAGGTTTAAAGAAATTGGAAATTATATCCTCAGAAAAACCTTTATCCTTAAGGTACTTCATGGTGGTTGCCTCTTTCTCATCAAAAATTTCTTCTGGGCTTTTTTTTCTCAATTCAATATTCAGTCTTAAGATTTTCCATTTATCTGCTAAATTGCCTATTCCTGAAAATAAACTGGGCATTAACAGTGAAGCATCCCTCGTTGGATCACCTATCCTCTTTTGTTTTCCGTTTTTAAAAATAACGGCTCCAGGCTTTAAGGTTTTAAGATTCAACTTTTCTAAATCCAGGTACTGCTTTGCCTTAGGATATTTACTCAATAATACCTGGAACCCACGGTCAAGCCTAAAACCAGCTACCTCATCGGTTCGAATTCTTCCCCCTACCTCACTGGTTGCTTCGAATATCACGGGATGATATCCATGATTTTCAAGAACTCTTGCGGCGACCAAACCACTTAGCCCTGCTCCAATTATATTTATTTTATATTCTTTTTTGTCCATAACAAAGAATCTAATTCAAAATTAAACTAACTGTTTAATCTTTAGAATTTACAAAAGTTAAGAGAATACAAATTAAATCAGAGCTATCTGAAAACAGCAATTATCTAACTGCAGTTAACTATAAAACCTAGTCTATCATAAATGTTAATTCAAGGAATGTGATTTTAAACAAATCTTATCATTATTTTATTCCTCATTTAACGGAGTTTCCGGTAGTTGATACCTATATTAAGATTAAATCAAAAATTAGAATTATGAGAAATTTAGAGGATTTATTCGAACATCAATTGAAAGATTTATATAATGCTGAAGGTCAGTTGGTCAATGCTATTCCGAAAATGGCCTCTGAAGCTCATAATGGTGATCTGAAAAAAGCTTTTGAAGATCATCTTACAGAAACCCGAAATCATATTGAAAGATTAAGGGACGTTTGTAAAGAGCTAAACATCGATCCAAAAGGTGAAGAATGTAAAGCCATGAAAGGAATCATTAAGGAAGCTGAAGACTTTCTTAAGGAAGATACCGACCCGGATGTAAAAGATGCTGGTTTAATTGCAGAAGCTCAGCGTATAGAGCATTACGAAATAGCCGGTTATGGAACTTTAGTAAGGTTCGCGGAAGAATTAGGTTATAATGATATTGCGAACAAACTAAATGAAACCCTGACCGAAGAAAAAACAGCTGACGAAAAATTGAATTCACTGGCTAAAGAAAGGATAAACAGAAAGGCCAGCTAATCAAGTTTAGAAAATAAATTAATTGAAAACTGTCTGGAAGACTTAATTTATCAGGCTGATTAATCTCAGAAGATAAATAGTAATCCAGACAGTTTTTTTGGCTAATTCAATGATTAATAATTCTTTACAAAACTTCATTGAAATGATAATTTAGCTTCTTCTTTTCATATATACCTCCTTTTTTAGAATTCAGAAATACTTACGAAAAGAGCTTCCTATGAGTTTTAGGATTACATGATTTTTAGGAAAAGCTAAACAAAGATTTATAAGGTTCTTAATGTATTTTGGCTACTCATGTGGTTATTATTAGGTATCATGGAAAAATTAACCACTTACATATCGATAGTCTGGATAGGCTGGATAGCCTGGGTTTCTTTTGCTATTTACTTTAAATGGTCAAAACAGAGAGACACTTTTTTCTATACACTCTATGCTGCCCTAATAATTTCCTATGGGATAATATCCCTCACTTACGATTCCCAGAGCATTGAAAACTATACTGAAACAAAAGGTCTTTCGCCGGGCACCATCCTTCTAATAAAGAATTTTGTGATCTCACTGGGCCTTACGGCTTTTTTACAATTATCTGTATGGTGGTTTACAAGGAGGTGGCACCGAAGATAGCCAAAGTCGTTGAGGGTTTTTCTATTTTAATTGTGACAATTTTTAGACTTTAAATTTCTGTTTTTTAGTACTTTACAAAATTTGATCAGAATAAATGTCAAAGTGGTATCGCTGTATTCTAATTTTATTTTGTTTGTGTTTACATGCAAACTCTCTGCGTGCCCAAAATTCTTATCAGCTGGATAAATCTGCTTCCAGTATTCTGGTAAGAGGATCTTCGACCTTTCATCCCTGGACACTGGCAGCAGAAGAAATTTCGTCTGATATCGTACCTATCCTGAAAAATAATAGTTCAGTAAACCTTGATGACCTGTATCTGGAAATCCCAGTGAAAAGTTTGAAAAGTGATAAGATAGGTATGAATGAAGATGCTCATAAAGCATTGAAAGCTGAAAAATATCCAACTATCATTTTTGAAATGAAAGAAACCGAGTATGGGTCAAATTCTAACGAAGTTATCCTAAATATTACCGGAAATCTGGAAATAGCCGGTGTATCCCGAAAAATAGAGGTGGCTGCTTCAGCCCTTAAGCAGGATAAGAACCTACGATTATTGGGATCTAAGACCTTACGAATGTCCAACTTCGATATCGAACCTCCAAGCGCATTCTTGGGGCTCTTAAAAGCACATGATCGCGTAACTGTAGAATTCGAGCTGGTTTTTATAAAAAAGGTATAAAATTGCAGCATAATTATCTACGGTAAAGACCTGTCATAACCAAAACGTGGGGAAAAGTAATTGCAGCAAGAAAGGCGAAAAACAGCGGGAGAAAACCATTATCATCATCTCCAAACCAAATAAATGCAGCTGCCAGGCTTATTAAGGCTGCTATCCAATATACAGCAGAGGATTTTAAATATTTCAATCCATTTCTAAGATTCATTTCACCATAAAGCAGATTTAACTGATCTATGAGTGAAGGTATCGCATGCCATAGTATAAAGTAAATGGCAAATGCCCATATAAGTTCAGCAGCATTAAAAACAATAAAAAATATTCCCAAAAGGAGGAGTTCCAGGGGAAGAATTCTCCAGCATTCATCTTTAAACCTGATCAACACAGTGATAACAAAGACAATGAAAGAAATAATTGTAAGACTGTAAAAGATGAAAACCCCAGGATAAAAACCTGTGAGGCTTTCTATTACCTCAGCGACAGAAGTGCCGTGCACTGAAAATAATATCCCAAGAATAAGGAAACCATAGGACAGGTATAATACCGAAATTAATCCCTCTTTACCGGATATCCTGTGATGCCAGTGTTGTTCTCCAAAATGATATCCACTGAAAATAATAAAGCTAAGTAATGCAACAACGGGAAGAAAATAAAAGATTATCGCGCCAAGAAATACAAAGGCTACATATGTCCCAAGAATCTTAATGCCTTTATTCTTTTTTTTGCGATTTCCTTTCAATGAGGTAAGAATATAGATATCATTAGCTCCATGAAGAATCCCAAAGCTGAATATCATTATAAAGGCAAGTGTTCTCTCGACATCCGGACTAACAAATCCAGTGATCCAGAGTGCGAAAAAAGTTAAGACCACAAGGGTATTTCTCATATTCCTATTATTCAAGGTCTTATTTTTAGTATTGTTCAAAAATTTAAGGTTTTTTTTAAACTATATTTGTTTAATCTTTTATAAATTTATTTAAACAAAATTATATAAAACTATATTTTATGGAAAGTTTATTAATTAATTTGCCTCTGGTATCCAAGATAGCGCCGGACGATTATGTTGGATTTACCTTTTTTGTAGGTTGTATGGCCATGATGGCTGCTGCTGCCTTCTTTTTTCTGTCACTGAACCAGTTCGACAGAAAATGGAGAACCTCGATTCTCGTTTCGGGACTCATTACCTTTATTGCGGCAGTGCACTACTGGTACATGCGAGATTATTGGGCTAATTTCGCAGAATCTCCAACCTTTTTCCGATATGTAGACTGGATACTAACAGTACCGCTGATGTGTGTTGAGTTCTTCCTGATACTTAAAGTGGCAGGAGCCAAGCGATCACTTATGTGGCAGCTTATCTTGTTATCTGTAATCATGCTGGTAACAGGTTATTTTGGAGAGACCGTATACCGTGACCAAGCTTGGCTGTGGGGATTAATTTCTGGTATTGCTTATTTCATTATCGTATATATAATCTGGTTCGGGAAAGCCAAAAAACTGGCGGAACAGGCAGGTGGATCTGTCTTGAAGGCTCATAAAACACTTTGCTGGTTTGTGCTGGTTGGATGGGCAATTTACCCAATAGGCTATATGGCGGGTACTCCAGGTTGGTACGAAGGATGGTTTACCGGATTGAATATGGATGTAATCTATAACATTGGTGATGCCGTTAATAAGATTGGTTTTGGCCTTGTAGTTTATAATCTGGCCCTAAAATCTTCCGCAGAATAGATCAAAACAGATTACTAACACTAAACTACTAAATTGAAAAGCCTTTCTCACGAAAGGCTTTTTACTTTTCTAAATAAGCTTGAAATTAATAGATTATTTACCAAGCCTTCATAAACCTTCATTAACTGCAAGATAATTTGATTAAGTCTGCTGTATCTTAGGTGGCCATTTTATTTTGACCCCACTTTAAATAAAGGGCCACCTTTGGATACAGTCTGTTAACACTCACTAAAAATGATTATCGGGCTAATTCTAAATCTTGCATAACAGGATCTGATTTTTGATTGCTGGCAGTATCAATCTCTATCCATCCATTCTCGGTAAATCTCACTACTCGATTATCCTGCAGTGGATCAATAACCAAAAGATGGATCCATTCATTTTTTATAAGCTGTTCTAGATTCCCATTTCTTTCCAGGATCTCCTCAACTCTAGTTGTAGGAGCGTTTATAACTACTGAAAGTCTTAGGGGTTCATGATACATTTCTGTATCAGTTTGTTTCACAGATTGAAGAGGAAGACCCATTTTGAGATCTCCGCCATTTCCTTCTACTACGCCAAATCTTCCAGTGATATTATGCGTAATCTTTGTGCTTCCGCCAAATTTGTCATTATCGACAGTAGAGAAATAATAATGATTGTTAATCCACTGGGTCACCGTCATAGGTCCCTGCATAATAGCCTCCAGTGCCAGACCTTTTTTGTCTTCTTTCCAATCATAGGAATGAAGGAAGCATCTTGCATGAAGATCCTTGTTTCGAGTAAGTTTTCTATGGCCTATGATAAAACCTGCATTTTTAGCCAGTCCCCATTCAGGACGGGTTTCGCTCCAGTCATTTGCTTTTGTTTCTGCTATAGAGACTCCGTCTATTTCATCTTCAAGCCTGCTTGCGGTAGCATTTTCCTGAACGATCTTAAGATCCCGTTTTAAATTATTCAAACGGTCCATATGGGATTCTGGTACTAGGCTATCGAATAGAAGGATCTCATCTGTCGTGGTATTATGCTCTGCAGCTATAAAAAAGCTATCATCAGGAATCTTGATTCCGTATTCGATAGAAAGTATATTTCGCACTTCTGCAGAATTAGCTATTCTCGCCAACATTCTTGCATTATGCCTTCCAGGGCTTGCCGCACAAGCTCCACAATCCAGGCTGGATCCAAATGCGTTATTAGCGGTATGACTTCCATGACCGGCAAAAACGACCAGGGGAGCATAATCTTTCCATCCCAATAAGTCGAAAGCGGTCTTGAGGATCTTGGCCTTATCCAAATTTGGAATATGGTCCAAATGTTCGGAATTTCGATGGTATAATTCTGTATCACAGAAAGATGTATGCTGAAAATCTCTGTTTTTGTTCTTCTTGTAGAGGAGTCCTGGGAAAATTGTCCTACTCAGTAGGGCTCCTCCATAGGCTAAACCAGAACCTTCTACAAAACCAAAAGCAGAAGGAAGCATATTCTTCATCCGAGTAAGAAAATACTCCTGGAACTTTCCCGAAAGGATAGATTTCTTGCGTTTTTCAAATTCTCCATCCTTATTCGGTTGAGCAATCTCTCCTACTTTATAGGTTGAATTCAGAATTGGAGGACAGCTCTTTTTGATGACCCCGGTCTCTTCGTCGAAATAGTCCATCGCTATTCCAAAGAACCCGGCGTACCCAAAAGTCTCGTAATTTCCAGTTGATTCTACATGCCGTCTAATTTGTTCAGATCTAGTATCTATACAGAATACGAACTGGGCATCTGACTTTTTTGTGTTCTTTTCCACCATACCATCATCTTTAGCCAGTTCATTTATAAGTTCAGACTGAAAACTGTACTCCCAGGCACGTAAAAAAGCCAGATTTATTCGCTGCCATTCATCAGTTCCTCTTTTTTCTCTATTTGATGGACTTATGGGTAAGTTTAATGCTCTCGCAAGTGAAAGCCTTACCGCGAGATAATCTTCAAGCTCCAAAGGAAACATACTGTTCCACTCAGAGCCGTTTTGAGTCCTGTAATTAATATATCCTGTCCAACCGGGTAGAGCAGCAAGATGATGAATGAAGATCTTTAAATAGTCTTCCTCGTTTTCTATTTTAAGGATCGTTGCGATAGCCTCAAGGCTTGTTCCTGGAATATCGTCCAGTTTGTCTTTTAACTTGCTGTCGTATTTTACGAGTTTTCTCCATGCTTTGAAAAAACCCTCTTCCTTAAATGGCATAGGCCATTCCGCCAGACCTTCATCCAGGAATGAAGATAACCATTTGGACATTTCCCTGTCAAGTTCATTATTTTCATTCAGTTTTGGGATTGGCCTTTTTCCTTCCAATAATTCAAGGCACTGGTCTATGCTTTTTGAGATTTTATTCTTGCCAAGCTCCTCCTCCAAAATTGCCGAAGCGATTTTCCCATTCTGCCATGCATATTTTAGGACCGTTCCACTTGGATAAACCTGCGCCTCAAGCATTTTTTCAGCTTGGTCCAGAGCTTTGTGAAAAGGTAGGTCCTCGTAGCCGGAGAGTGGATTAGAGGTCACGAAAGAATACAGTGGCCAGGTCTTGCCGATTACTCTGGACGCCTGATGGATCTTTTCAGTTATCATAGCTTTTTTCATAATTCTTTGGTTTTGTATTTAAGCACAGTATTTCTTGAAGGTTGAGAGGCATTAAGTAAAGTGACATAAAGCCACGGTATTTTCCTGTATCCTCCAAGTTTCATTAGGAAGAATCCAATCAGGAATACGATACCAAAAGTTATCTGTGTTGCTGATAACTCCAGAGGTATATAGGCCATCGGCATATCGCTAAGCATCGCAGTAACTCCATTATAGAACAATGCATACATGCCTATTCCTGTAAAGAAAATCGCGGTAGAAACTGCTATCCTTTTAAGATATCCCATACTCTTTTCCTTAACGATGTTATAGGTTGCCTGTCCCACGGTGATTGCGACAATAAGTGTAAGGAAGATGCCGCTATCCAGTTTAAAATCCTTGCCGGTGAGCAAAATGAACAATCCTGCTCCCAGGAAGCTGAATATACCAACCAGCAGAGCTTGAAATGGTTTTATCCTGATTCTTGGCGGACCCGCTGGATTTGACTGTTTGATCTCCTCGCCCGATGAAAGGAAGAGATACGCCTTATAAAAACCATGGAGCACTAAATGGGCGATCGCAGCGTTAAAAAATCCCAGGCCACATTGCATGATCATGAATCCCATTTGAGCAATGGTAGAACAGGCCAGTTTATGCTTAACGTTTACTTGAAGCAACTTGGTGAACTGGGCAATGATAGCCGTTAAACCACCAATAATGAAAAGTAGATCATAGGTGTTCGAAAAATAGATCAAACTTGCACAAATGGTTAAAATGATCCCTGCTCCATTCACAAATCCTGCATGCATCAGGGCTGAAGCAGGAGTAGGAGCTGTCATAGCCGATAACAACCATTTATGGAATGGATAAATAGCCGATTGAATTAGCGAAGCCGTTATAATCATTAAGGAAGCCACTAAAAGTAACCAGTACGGCTGATTATCCAGATTCAGTAAAATTTCACTTAAAGTATAGGAGTTATTTGGGATTGCAAGGAAAAGTAGTCCCGCAGCCAGCATTACACTTCCTAATGTGAACCTTTTAAATGTGAATTTAAAAGCTTCTCTGGCTTCACCCCAGTGTTTATTAACACCTATAAGCCTTGCCATGAAAAATCCCATGGAAAACCAAGTTGCCATGATCATCCAGATACTATTAGAAACGACCAGGATCAATACTGAGGTAGTAAATAATAAAGCATATAAATGAAAAGATCTCTGGAATTTGAACCCTTGAAGGTAATTGGCTGAATAACTGCTTATAATTGCACTAAAGAAACTTACCGATAACCAAATCACCGCTGAAAAACCATTAAATCTGAATAATCCTGATTCATAGGAAGGTAAGTTTGGATAAGTTACTAGAACAAAGATTAGATTAGCAATAAAAAATAACCAGTAGAGCAGCGGGAGTTTAAATGAATTGTTTTGAGTACTAAAGCTTTTTAAAAGATTTGTCATCACTAAGAGATTAAATTTTTCTAATAGTTTGTTCCGGTAAATCGATCTCCTTCCCTTCTGGCTTTAAGTCCACAAGCTCAAGTTCGATCTTACCGTTAATTTTAACATTCATATAATTGTGATGGGCGGCCATAACCATCTTTTCCACTTTCCTCTTAAAAGATTTAAGCTCTTCAAGCCTTTTTTCGGAAGCTGAAACATCAATATCCTCTCCTTTTAGATTCATCATCTTAAGGCTATGGAATTTTATTTTGTCGTTTAAAAGGGATAGAAGCACATCAGCCGCTTCAGAAGGTGTATAATTCCCTTGTATCAACTCAAATTTTTCTTTCATTTTGAAGAGTTTTGGAACTTGTTCAATCCAGAAGATTTATTTTTAGACTGACTAAGATTTTCATTGGTCCTAATCAGGAATATCACTCCGAGTACCACGCTACAAACCATCAACTTTTCCATGAACAGATTACCATACTTATAGGATAATCCTAGAAAAACTATTAAGATTAACATTCCGGCTATAGGTAGAAACTTGGTTTTAAATGATTTCATAATGATTGTTTTTTGGATTCGATTTTTAATGATTAATCTTCAATAGTGATCTTAAGCGTTCCTTCGATTCGGAAGTTGCATCCATTTAATTTTTGGGATCGTATCCAATTTTTAGTCTCTTGCTTTTGATCTTCCAGTTCCTGAACCCTGTTGTTCAATCCGTCAGTCTCGCAGTTATGGTCAGATTCCCATAACTGAAGTCGTTGAATCTTATGAAAATTGATTTTTTCATCAATTAAAGCGCTTACGATATGAGCAGCTTCAGATTTAGTAAACTTCCCTTTAACGAGATCCACCTTTTGAGTCAATTGTTCTTTGATAATGTTTTCTTTTACTTGCATGACATTAAATGTTTTAAGTTTGGAGCAAATATCTAAACACTCATTTATATATTTTTATTTATATTTATTATGTTTTACATTAATATATTTTATGCATTATACTCTACACCAGCTTCAGATATTCCAGAAAATCGTGGAATTACGTAGCATTACGAAGGCTTCAGAGGAACTCCATCTTACGCAACCGGCAGTGTCAATTCAGCTGAAAAATTTTCAGGAACAGTTCCCAATTCCTCTTACAGAAGTAACGGGAAGGCAGTTATATATCACCGATTTTGGTGAAGAAATTGGAAAGATTGCTAATAAGATCCTTAAAGAGGTTTATGCAATAAACTATAAGACCATGGCATTCCAGGGAAAACTCTCGGGAAGACTGAAGATAGCAAGTGCTTCCACAGGTAAATATGTAATGCCATATTTCCTGTCCAACTTTATCTCTGATAATCCTGAGGTGGAACTGGCCATTAATGTTACAAACAAGTCCAAAGTGGTGAGTAGTCTGGAAAAAAATGAGGTGGATTTTGCTCTGGTTTCTGTGATGCCAAAAAAGTTAAAGCTGAACGCTGTTACCTTAATGCCCAATAGCCTTTATCTTATTGGAAGCAAAGATTTTAAAATTTCCAAAAAGCATCGAAAACGGGATTTGTTCGAAAAAATGCCCTTGATATATCGGGAACAGGGATCGGCCACTAGAAATGCAATGGAAAATTTTATTGCTAAAAGAAGATATTCGGTCCAGAAAAAAATAGAGCTGATGTCCAACGAAGCTGTAAAGCAAGCGGTTCTGGCTGGCTTAGGCTTTTCCATAATGCCTTTGATAGGAATCAAAAATGAACTAAAGAATGGGGATCTGAAGATTATACCTATAAATGGTTTACCCATACATACCAACTGGAACCTAGTCTGGCTTAAATCCAAAAATCTTTCGCCCGTCGCTCTGGCCTATCTAGAATATCTTGAAGATCATAAACAAACTATCATTAAAAAGAGCTTTGACTGGATTAAGGAGTTTAATGGCAAATGAATCAATTTCCGAAAATTGATTCAAAGTAGAAATTTTAAAGTAAACCAAGGGAAAAAGAAAATGCTCCACTTTTTAGTGGAGCATTTCTATGAAGCGGAGAAAGAGGGATTCGAACCCCCGGAGGTGTGACCCTCAACAGTTTTCAAGACTGCCGCATTCGACCACTCTGCCATTTCTCCTGAGTGCCTCATCAGCTATTTGCTGAATGCGGGTGCAAATATAACAAGCTTTTTCAATTTAAAACAATTAAATCACAAACTTTTTTAACTGAAAATGATAGTGATTTAAAATCCAGACGCTTCCGCTAGATAAGATTATGTCGGCTGATCTTTTCCTAAGATAATATCCTGAAAATTTATAATTATTTCAGGATTGTAATGATTCCTGAAAACTCTATAAACCCGGATTATTTATCGCATAAATTATAATAATCTCTTCCTGCTAATTCGCTTAAAACAGCTATATTGGGCCGAATTATTTCTAAAATCAAAAAATTATATGAAGAAAATACTGTTAGTGGCCATCCCAGCCTTACTCATCTCCTGTGGTGCTCAAAATGGTCAGATCCAGGATGCCGATCCCATGAAGTATGCAAATACAATAACCGCAGATGAACTTAAAGAACATCTTTATGTCTTCGCAAGTGATGAATTTGAAGGCCGGGAAACTGGGGAGCCGGGCCAAAAGAAGGCTGCTGAATACCTGAAAGAGGAATATAAAAGCCTGGACATTACAACCCCTATAGGAGGAGATGATTATTATCAAGAAGTACCTGTTTCCTATTTCAAAAGAGGAAACGTAAAAGAAACCGAAAATGTAGTAGCATTTATTGAAGGTTCTGAAAAGCCTGAAGAAGTTCTAGTCATATCCTCTCATTACGATCACGTGGGAATGGATAGCGAGGGGAATGTTTTCAACGGGGCAGATGACGATGGATCGGGAACCGTAAGCATCCTCGAAATCGCAGAGGCATTTATGGAAGCTAAAGAGGACGGATTTACTCCAAAAAGGTCAATTCTTTTCCTTAACGTAACCGGTGAAGAAAAGGGACTCGTGGGATCAAGATATTATACCGACAACCCGATATTTCCTCTGGCAAATACTGTCGCTAACCTTAATATCGATATGATAGGGCGCATTGATCCACAGCATGAAGACGCTGAGGATTATGTTTATTTGATAGGTAGTGATAAACTAAGTACAGATTTACATAAACTGAGTGAAAATGTAAATGAAAAATATATAGGTTTGGATCTGGATTATACTTATAATGATGAAAATGATCCAAACCGTTTCTATTACAGAAGCGACCATTATAATTTTGCCAAGAACAATATCCCAATCATTTTTTACTTCAATGGGACACATGCCGATTACCATAAGATCACGGATACCCCAGACAAAATTGAATATGACCTATTAGCAAAACGAGCTAAATTAGTATTCCTTACTGCCTGGGAGATCGCCAATCGCGAGCAAAGAATTG
>CAYWAB010000006.1:0-34596 GCA_964456105.1 uncultured Christiangramia sp.
AGGGGATTATTCCCTTTTTTAGATTAAGATGATGAATCCTCATTTTTATTCAATTTTTTCTATTATAAGTCCGTAAGGTGTTGCATTTTTCAGGTCGATGTTGGATTTTACTAAAGCATTCGAATTAATGTTGAGTAATAAAAAAGGGTGATAACCCCCTGTTTTTGTGTTAGTTAAATTATTATCTTGGGAACTAGTTATTGATTTTTACCCTAAGATCAGCCAAAGCCTACATTTAAAATATTAAATGTATGAACTATAAAAACTGTGAATACTGCAAGGATATTGAAGCGAAGCACATTGGTTCGAAATTCAAAATATGCGGCTACTGCATGCAACCAGTGGATAATAAGCAAATTGAGAATGAACCGGTGCATCAAGAGATGATTGTAGGTAAGGAAAGCGCTTCTCTCTTAACTACTTCCGGAGTTACCGCTTTAGCGATCTTCGGATTTGAAATATCTGTTTTTAATTCTTTACTAATCGGACTCTTGTCTGCCGTTATACTGGTAGGAATGGTTAAACCGGCGCTTCTGGTATTGAAGTCATTTGGTGTCTTGGGGCTATTTTTGCTTTTTGCAGATAAAATGGTCGACCTGATCGTTTATTTTGTAAATCAGGTTCAAATCTATTTTCAGCTTACACAGGAGTTTTCCAATCAAAAAGCTATTGCGCTTCTCCAGGATTTAATCATTTCTTATTCCTGATCTCTTACTTTCTAAAGTAAATATTCTGATTTTCATCGCTTAGAAAGCTTTATTACATTTGTGGGCATAGCTTAAAAGCGAAATGGGATAATCATCTTGCTTTTTTTATATTTTTAGAATGTGGGATGAAGCAATCAATGCCGTAAAGGAAAACGATATTTCCTGGATCACCGAAAATCATATTAACTTCCGAAAGTTCTTCAGTTCAGAGAATGTTCTGGAAACAGGCAAACTGAATGATGGCGCCTTACAAAGACATTATGATCACGGCCTTTTTAAAATGTTCATAGCCAAATCCCTTTATGGTCAGGAGTTGGATCTTTCTACAGGTGCAATGTGGATAGAGAACGCAACGAGACTCGATGGGAATTGGGGGTGGTTGCTTGCCATAGGAGTCGGAGGTGCTTATTTTACCCATTATCTCGATGAACCTGTAAGAAAAAAATACTTTAAGCCAAAAGATTGTTTGGTTTCGGGAAGCGGGAGACCCGATGGTAAGGCTGAAAAATATGATGATGGATGGATCCTTAGCGGGAACTGGGATTTTTGCAGCGGGAGTGAACAGGCAAGTCTATTTACCGCTGTCACTTTTAAGGAAGGAAAGATAACAGCTTTTGCCATCCCAAAGCAAAAAGTGGAGATCAATAGAAACTGGGATTCCATCGGTTTAAACCTTACCTGCAGCCATTCAATAGAGATCGACAATGCACTTCTTCCAGGAGATCATTTTTTTGACCTGAGTAAAAAGCCTGAACCGGATGCTTACCCGCTAAGTAGTTATCCTTTCGACCTTTTTGCAAGAGTTTGTTTTGTTCCTGTTATTTTGGGTTTAACCAAAACTATTCTTGAAGAAGCTAAGAGAATTAGAGACAGAAAGAAAAAAAACTGGATCCAGTTCCAACCTGAAAAATACCAGAGCATACAAAATTTGATTTCAGATATTGAAAGTAGGGTAGAGGAAGAATCAGATGCTTTTTACGAAATAGTGTCTAAAAGCTGGGAAAATCATAAACGAAACAGGGATGTTTATGCTGGAACATTTCAGAAGATGACGATAAATGGTAGTAAAGTGCTTTACGAATCGATCTCTTCCTTAATACCGGTTTTAGGTATGGAGGTTGTCGCCATAGAACATCCAATCCAGTTAGCCTGGAGAGATCTTCAGACTGCCTACCAACATATGATCTTCAGAGACTTTTAATATTATGCCAGTTCTTTTCTTAGAACGACCAGTGGTGGACTTTTAATCACTCCAAAACTATTGCTTAAACCGATTGCCGTTACCAGCAATGTAATTCCTGGTAGCAATATCAGGAATGGTGTAAGGGATGGTATAAAAGTGGTTTCGAATACAAAATAGGCCAGTAACTGACTGCTTATCAACGAAAGCAATATTCCTGAAAGGCTTCCCAAAATCCCTAGGTACATATATTCCAGAGCTAGGATCTTTAAGATCTGAGAACTTTTCGCTCCAAGGGTTCTTAGAAGTACACTTTCCTTGATGCGTTGATATTTACTGGTTCTTACGGCACCTATAAGAACGATGATTCCAGTAAGGATACTGAAAAATGCCATAAAATTGATCAGCCAGGAGATCTTTGTAAGTATGTTCTCGATAACAGTAAGTACCTGCCTGAGATCGATGATCGAAACATTTGGGAAATTAGAAACAAGCTCTTGCTGGAGTTCTGCTGAAGCGGTTTCATCTGGGACCTTAGTGGTTAGAACCCTGAATTGTGGTGCATCTTCTAAAACCCCGGTAGGGAATACTATAGAGAAGTTCAACTGCATCCTGCTCCAGTCAACAGATCTTATGCTTCCTACTTCAGTATTTAGCCGGACGCCCTGGACATTAAAGGTAATTTTATCTCCAATACCAACCTTTGCATCCTCGGCAAAATTCCTGCTGATGGAAATAGGGATGATCTCTTTGTTTTCGACTGTTCCGGTGAAATTACCTTCTTCCAGTATCTCTGAATCGATAAGGGAGTCCCTATAAGTGGTCCTGAACTCATGATTGAGTATCCAGCCATTTATTCTGGATGTGGTATCATTTCTAATTTCATTTACCGACCTGCCGTTTATACCCTGGACCTTCATCGTTACGATGGGAATGTTTTCAAGGACCTTAAGATCATTTTTCTCAATGGTACTTACTACGGAATCCTTTTGCTCACTTTGAACATCCAGCAATATCATATTGGGACTGCTAGACTGGGAATCGATAGAAGCCTGGGCTAATAAAAGGTCTTTCGTAAAATATAGCGTACTGATGAGAAATGTACCTATTCCTATTGCGAGCACCAGTATTAATGTCTGATTTTGCGGCCTGAAAAGATTCAATAGACTTTGTCTGGGTACAAATCCCCAGCTGGCAGGGAAATATTTTTTGATTACCTGCATAAAGAAATGTGCCACTGCGGTAAGAATTGCAAATGTGACTACGATTCCTCCAACAAAGGAGAAGGAATACTCAACATCTTCAAGTATCCAGAAAGAAAATAGAAGAATAAAAAGGAATATTGTGGTAAGAACCAGTATTCCTGCTCTTCTGGACTTAGAGGGTGATTTTGCATTCACCCTTAAGGCTTGTAGAGGAGAAACATACAACGTCCCTATCAACGGGTATAATGCAAATAGTACAGACATGAGAATACCCAGAAAAACTCCCATTAGAATTACCCGGGGAGCGAATGAGATCTGAACATCTACCGGCAAAAAGTCCTGTACGATCAAGGGAAATAATTGCTGTAGAAGTAAACCACCCGCAGTCCCCACAATCCCTCCAAGAAGACCGATGAATGCGATCTGGATAAGATAGATCAAAAAGCTTTGTTTCCTGGTGACTCCAAGGCATTTCAATATCGCAACCGCCCGTAACTTTTCTTTTATATAGATATGAATCGCACTGGCAATGCCAACACACCCCAGTAACAAAGCAATAAAGGCGACCAGATTTAGAAACTTTCCAAAATTCTCATACCTGCGGCCTAATCTTTCGCTGGTAGAAGTATGGGTGTCAAGATCTGCGTCTTCAGCATCCAGCATAGGATCCAATTCCCGGTCCAGCCTTTCCATATCTTCCTTCGGAGACGCGACAAAGTAAGATTTATAATCGATCCTGCTTCCGGTTTGTATAAGTCCTGTTTCTTCAATGGAACTGTACGGAATTATTACAGGTGGCGCTACTGAACTGAAAACTGCTGAGCTTCCTGGAACAGATTTTAAAGCACCTGCTATTGGCAAAACCGTTTTCCCGATCTTAACACTGTCGCCGGGTTCTATTCCCAGCTGTAGCATTACCGTGGCATCTACTAAGGCTGCATTTTCTGCCTGGTAGGTTTTAGCCGCGAGAACCGGTTCTGTTTCTATTTCTCCGTAGAACGGAAATCCACCCGAGATTCCTCTTACCTGCACCAGCTTGGTGCCTTCATTTCCGGGAAAGGCAGCCATGGACGCAAAACTTATTTCCTTAGCATCCTCACCTCCAAGAGAATCAATTATAGTGGTAACTCGTTCATTAAAAGCTTTGTCACTGTCTATTATATAATCTGCGCCCATCAGCGATTTAGACTGAAGGGAAATATTCTCTTTTAAGTTTTGACTGAATGATTGTATAGAGACAACCGCTGCAATACCCAACACAATGGAGGCCATAAACAGGATGAGCTTTTTGCTGCTCGCTTTTCCGTCCCTCCAGGCCATTTTTAATAACCAGTTATTTCCCGACTGTGGCCTTTTAAAATCTTTTTCTTTTACCATGTTTGTTCGCTCTCTTTTTCCACGATTTTTCCTCCTTTTAAACGTAAAATTCGCTGGGTCTTCTGAGCGAGTTCGATATCATGGGTAACAATGACCAGGGTGGTCCCAAGTTCCTTATTAAGGTTCAGAAGCAGGTCCACTACTTTCTGGCCGGTTTCTTCATCAAGGTTGCCCGTTGGTTCATCAGCAAACAAAATAGAAGGATTATTACTAAAGGCTCTTGCCAGGGCCACCCTTTGTTGCTCACCTCCTGATAATTGAGATGGGTAATGATCAAAACGATCTCCTAATCCAACTTTTTCGAGCAGATCCTTACTTACTTTCAAAGCATCCTTATTGCCTCTTAATTCTAAAGGCACAGCAACATTTTCCAGGGCGGTTAATGTTGGCAACAATTGAAAATCCTGGAAAACGAAGCCTACCTTTTGATTCCTGAGCAATGCACGCTCATCTTCGGTTAAGCTCTTTAATTCGGTACCGCATAATTCAACAGACCCTGAATCTGCCTCATCCAGACCTGCACAGAGCCCCAATAAGGTGGTTTTTCCACTACCGGATGGTCCAACGATCGCAAAGGTTTGTTTTTCCTCTATATCAAAACTGATATCATGAAGAACGGTTAGCTCTTTGGATCCACTGGAATAACTCTTTCTTAAGTTTTGAACGTTTAATATCTTTGACATCTTCGCTTTTGGATTTTCTGTGCGTTAGCGACAAAATAATGAAATGATTTTAAAATAAATCCTGTGTTATGAGAAGCTTATTATTTGTTTGTTCGATTTTTTTGATTCTGCTTTCTTCCTGCGGAGAGAATAAAAAGCAAGACCAGGAAATTACCGCCAAAGAAAATTCTGAAGAGGTAAGTAAAGAGGAGGATAAGAAGGTGATTTTGTTCTTTGGGAATAGTTTAACTGCAGGTTATGGTCTGGAAAGTGAAGAAGGTTTTCCGGCGATTATCCAGAATAAATTGGATTCCCTGGGTTACGAGTATGAAGCAGTGAACGCTGGACTTAGCGGAGAAACCACTGCAAGTGGTAAGAACCGTGTAGATTGGGTGCTTAACCAGGATGTAGATGTTTTTGTACTTGAATTAGGAGCAAACGACGGTTTGAGAGGTATACCGCTAGAAGAGACAAGGAAAAATCTGCAGGATATTATCGATACCGTGAAGGAGAGCAATCCTGATACCAGGATCATTCTGGCAGGAATGCAGATCCCTCCAAATATGGGCCAGGATTATACCTCAAGGTTCCGGAATATTTTTCCTGAACTTGCTGAGGAAAATAATATTGAATTGATTCCTTTTCTTTTGGAAGGTGTCGCCGGAAGACCTGATCTTAATCAATCAGACGGAATCCACCCAACGGCAGAAGGCCAGGAAATCGTTGCTGAAAATGTTTGGGAAGTCTTAAAACCAATCTTGAAAAAGAATTGATGATTTCTTATTTTCTTCTGTAAAACATATTACCTGGAGATTTACTCTATTTTTCTTTTTTTCGATTTTTTAGTAAATTGAAGTATCCCCCATTTCTGATAGCCAGTATTTTATCCCCAATTCCTGTTGGCTTTAGAATTCAATTTATTATCAATAACACCAAACCAATCAAAATGAAAAAAAGTAAGAAAGGAATTTCAAGAAAAATTTTCTTGAAACAATTTAGTCAGGGAATGGGAGCTCTTGGGACTACGATTATGTTTCCTGAAATGCTTTCAGCTAGTAGTTTTATTAATGGAACTACCAGCGAACCAAAAAATGTGCTGGTACTGGGTGCCGGTCTGGCGGGTTTATCTGCTGCCTGGGATCTAAGAAAGGCCGGGCATAAGGTTACCATTCTTGAAGCCCGGAACAGGCCAGGGGGAAGAGTATCTACCATAAGAGAGCCTTTTGCAGATGGTCTGCATGCTGAAGAAGGAGCAGCAGGATATTCGAACACCTATACTCATGCATTAAAGTTCATCGATGAATTTGGTCTCGAAAAAGTAATACTGGGATTTCCGGATGCTCCAATTCTATACCATTTGAATGGAAAGAAGATCATAGCCAAACCCGGGGAACCCGTAAAATGGCCCTACGATCTCACCCTGGAAGAAGAAAAGCTGGGCCCCATGGGTATAGTTGAAAAATATATTCTCCAAACATTACCCAAGGAAATAAGTGATCCCAAAAAATGGGACAGTGCGCCACTGGTCCACCTCGACCAGGAATCCCTTGCTGATTACCTTCGTAAACAGGGAGCTAGTAAAGGAGCTATAGAATTACTTAAAAACACACAGTGGTTTGCAGCTGTTCCTGGACGGACTTCTGCTCTTGCCATGGCCGTTTCCGATGCCGGCCTTTTCATGGGTGCAGCACCATTTATTCTTAAGGAAGGAAATGATGCCCTTCCAAGAGCGATGGCAGATAAAATGAAAGACAGCATTAATTATGAAACCGTAGTTAAAAAAGTCGCGGATAAGGATAATGGAGTAGTGGTTTCAGCCGTACAAAACGGAGTTTTGAAGGAATTCAATGCAGATAAGGTAATAGTTACTCTACCGCTAAAGGTACTGGAAACAATTAATTTTGAGCCAGCATTGTCCAAAGCCAAACAAAAAGCTATCAAAGATGTTCCGGTAATCAACCTAACCAGGACTTATATTCAGGTAGATGAACCCTTCTGGATGCAGAATAATTTATCTGGGATGGCGTTTACAGACCTGCCTGTTGGGGATATTACACCATTGGTGAATTCTAAAGGTGTAAAAGGAAATCCTGCTATCTTAGAGAGTATAGTGGCGGGACCTCCGGCGGAAAAATTAGAAAAAGCTACTGCAGAGAGTACCATTGCAAAAATGAGATCTGAAATGAAAAAGATTTATCCTGAATTAGATGACCACTTTATGAAAGCTCATGTAAAAGGTTGGAGCCAGGATCCTTATGCTCTTGGTGGGCCAAGCTGGTATGCGCCAGGAGATGTTACCACACACCTTGAGAATTTACAGAAACCTCAGGGGAATATTCATTTTGCTGGTGAGCACACCATAATTCTAAGAAGCACCATGGAAGGCGCCCTTAGATCTGGCGCCAGGGCTGCCAAGGAAGTACATGAAGCAGTTTAAAGAAAAAGAGGCTGGATATTTTCAGCCTCTTTCTTTTTTATAATCCAAGAACTTCGGTTCCCTGATTAAATATAATATCCACCGGTATATTTTTTTCGGTAAGTTTTTGAAGGGAACTTTCAAGTCCTGCATCAATTTGTCCTCTTTCCTCCAAAAGTTTTCCGGTACCTTCATAATCTCCTTCTCCCTGGAGCACCAGGATGTCGTTAGACAATGCATCAATCGCTTCCCTGAATTTTTCCATATTTACCCGGTACATTCCATCTTCATCCTGACTAAAAGCTCCCAGATCTTTAAAATAATTGAATCTTACCATGTTCGCTTTGCCATGGGCACTAGATGCTCCAAAGCGTACAGAACGGAAAATACTTGCCAGGAAGGTCACATAATAATCCATCAAATCTACATTCTTTAACTCTCCCTTATCATGTAATTTAGTGATCATATAGATTCCCAGTACATCAGCCTTTCCTTCTTCAAGGGCAGAGGCATGCTCTTTAAGTGCTTCTCTAACGGTTCCTTTTCCGGTAATGGTATTTTTGATCCCAAGACCATGGGCGACCTCGTGAAACATGGTGTTAGCAAAAAATGCATCAAAAGTTATGTTTTCTCTTTGTTCTGGTACGATCAGTTCCTTAGAGATGGGAACCAGGATCTGGTCGTATTTTGCCCTCATGGCGTTTTTCAGCTGTAAACGTCTGCTGCCATATTCTTGCTGTACTTTTTCATCATTTGGCAGGTTTATGGCAATTGTTTTGCTCCCCGCGTTGGAATCTCCAGCGTAGTATACCACATCATAAGCATTTAGATCTGATTCTGTACCGGGACTGTCCTTTTTGTATTTAGGATCTACCGGAAGCTCTCTTTGGAGCATAGGAAGAAAATTCACATATTTTGCAAGTCTTTCACTCCATTCCTTATCTTTTATAAGAACATAAGATTCGAAAGCTGCTTTATTTCCAAACAGGCGATCCTCATAGGTTTCAATAGGACCGGTAACCATATCTATGGCATTGTTCTTCATTTGCATCCATGCAACATCGCTTTCGTAGTATTCGCTGGTCACGAATGCTTCAGCTCTAAGATTCAGATATTTTTTTAATCCCGGGTCTTCTGCAAGTTCTGCCGCCTTTCTCAATAGTTCAGCTGCTTTGTTTAGCTTTTCTGGAAACATTTGGTGATACCAAACCGCTGTTAGTTCATCATTCTCATTTCTTCTGATGAAGGTATACAGGCTTGCTTTGTTTTGGAGATCCACAGAATTGAATTCTTCTTTGGTCATGTCTTCGGGATAAAAATTAGCTCCTTCCGGTTTAGACCCGTATCCTTTGACAAAAGGCTGAAGATCATTTAATCTGTCCCAGGGTCCGTAATTGATTTGGACATAACTTGCGAGCTTACCATCGATCTTTGAAATCAAGGTGTCTTGTCCGCCAAATGCCTGGTACCAGAAAAGCTCGTCTGTTATCTTGGCTGCTTCTATCAGTAAAGGGATCATCTGTTTTTGATTTTCAGATAAACCGCTTAGGTCTGAAGTTAGTTTTACTTCTGCATACTGGTTGATGCGGCTGTCAATATCAATTCCTTCCGCTACCAAATTCGATTCTTTTGATTCCTCATTGGATTCTTGGGTCTTTTCATTTTTACATCCTATAAATACTAGATATACAAGGAAAAGACTTGCTAGTGCATATTTGTTCATATTCCGTTTTTTTGGTTAGAGATCATAAATTTAATTTTTTTAAATAAGATTTGCTTTTTGCTGGACAGTCTTTGTAAAATCCCATTAAAGTTCTTCCGGAATTTTTTAGATAGGGTATGATCTGGTTTTTTTATTTTTCTCTTCCAATTAGGGCAGGAAAATATAGGTTGAACGTAGTGCCTATGCCTTTTTTGCTTTTCACTTCTACCGTAGCCTGGTGCTCATCTAAAATATTTTTAACTGAGGATAAACCTACCCCAACTCCGTCGATTTTTGTAGTGTAAAATGCATTAAAAAGCCTATTTAACTGTTCTTCCTCCAGCCCTGAGCCGTTATCGGAAATAGTTAATAGGATTTTTTGGTCTAGAGAATTTACTGAAATTTTTATAATCCCTTCACCCGGTGCGATAGCTTCGCTGGCATTTATAATAATATTCAAAATGGCTATTTCTAATTTTTCCTTATCGGCATATATAATATGGGATCCTGAGTAATCTTTTTTTACTTCTAGCCCGGAAAGGTAGATCCTGTCTTGCGCCTTTTCCAGTGCGTTTTCTATGATTGCGATTAAGTCAATCTTGCATAATGAGGTTTCCGAATAATTAGAAGCATTTAGGATATTGGTAACCAGGTCGTTTAAGGTCGTCGTACTTCTGTTAAGGATGTCCAGGTATTTTTGAATTTGCTGTTTGGATTCTTCATCCAGTTTCTTGTCGATCATCTCGGAGGACATACTAATGCTGGTAATAGGATTTCGGAGTTCATGAGCCAGGGTTCTAGCCACTTCCCCCAGAATTGAGAACTTTTCTGCACTTATTAAATCTTTTTGCGTCTTTTTTATAGCGGTAATATTCCTTGCCAGTATAACGTACTCTTTTACCCAGTTTTCGTTTAACCTGTTAAAGACCTTGCCTCTTAAGCTGTACCACTCATAGGATTGATCGCTTATTTTAGATCTAACTTCGATGTCGTGCACATCGTCATCCCCTGATGTTAGTATCCTTTTATGAAACTCTTTTACCTTTTGTTGGTCGCCAGGATGAATTAAAGGTAAAAGATCCTCATAGGGCATACCTAATATTTTTTTCTTGCTTAAACCGGCCTCAGGATAGATGTCTTTATTTATATATCTTACCTTTTTTTCGTTAAGGTTGATTATCAGGATCGTTTCCGGACTTGTTCTCACAAGCTGCCTTTTAAAGCGAATATTCTTTTTTAGTTCTCTGTTGGTTTCGAAGAGCGATTGTTCAAGTTCTCTTCTCTCTTTATCTTCTTTGTTGAGGTTCGATACAAGCCAGGTGGTATAGAGTAGGCTTAGGAAGGCAATACAAATAGTGTAAATGGTAATCCCAACCTCATTGATAACGCCATTCCTGTCGGTTACGTATATAATAATGAAGCCTAGGATTAGTGGCAGAAAGATTAGGAATGGAATCAATCTCCTCGCGAGTCTGCTTCCTGTACTTATGCCTGTAAAAAGATTTATATAGGAATAAGGTGAATAAGACAACGAAAGACCATAGGAAAGGAGAAAGAAACAAATGGCGGTATGAAAAGCCATTGAGTTAAAAATAAGAACTTCTTTTTCTGTTATAGCCTGTAAGGCATAGGTTAGCAATGCAAGAATTGCTATTATGCTTAAAAATGCAAGTCCGTAATTGGTAAGGGTTTTTAATTTTTTTTTCCCTGTACTCAAAAAAATCAGCGATAAACCATATACGCCAAAACACAAGGCTGTTGTTCGGGACATCCTGCCGGGAAAATTTATATTGGAAATGTCTTTAAAGAAGTAATTATCGATACCGAGATCCATTTTCAGTCCATATTGCAATAGGGATGAAAAGCCTAAGAGTGTGATAGATAGCCCTAATAAAAGACTTATCGAAATGGAAAGCTTACTGTAATTGAAATAAGTTAATATTCCCAAAGAAGATAATACGAACAATAATGCCGTATTGAATTTCATGGTAGGTGCTCCGGGAATAATATTTAATAAAAAAGGAATATCGAAGAGCCACCCTAGTGCAACTGTCAGACCTATCAGTAATACAAGGGCTGAAATGAAAATAACGTTCGCATCCTTAAAATTATGGAAATCTTTATTCACTCTATTTAAATTCTCTACTAAGAAAAACCTTCGGTGAGAGAAGTTTTTTATAGCTTTAAAGTTCCGATAGAATCCAAAAATAGGAATAAAAACTTAAAAAAATGTTAAAAGGTTAATTTCCAGTTTTATAATCAAACAATAATTTTTTGAAGTACACCACGAAAAAAAATTAAATTTCATGGCAACCGGACATTCGCATAATCATTCAGATCACAATTCAGGGAAAAACCTGAAAATTGCATTTTTCCTGAATCTGGGTTTTACTATTCTCGAATTCTTTGGAGGTTTATATGTGAACAGTATCGCGATAATTTCTGATGCTATTCACGATCTTGGGGATAGCCTTTCCCTGGGTACTTCTTGGTATCTGGATCAAAAATCTGAAAAGGAAGCGAATACCAAATATACTTTTGGTTACAAAAGATTCTCTCTACTGGGTGCGCTGATCAATAGCCTTGTTCTCATTGGAGGATCAATTTACGTAATATCTGAAGCCATTGGAAGGATCCTGGAACCAGAGCATTCTGATGCAGAGGGCATGGTGTTGTTTGCCATAATTGGTGTCGCGGTTAATGGCTATGCGGCCTGGAAACTGAGCGGTGGTAAATCTATGAACGAAAAAGTAGTTTCCTGGCATTTGCTGGAAGACGTCCTTGGTTGGGTAGCCGTACTTATTGTTGCAGTAATTCTGTATTTCAAGGATATTCATTATCTGGATCCGGCATTATCCCTTTTAATTACATTGTACATCCTCTATAATGTCATTAAAAGGTTGAAGGATACCTTATTCATATTTCTTCAAGGTTCTCCAAAAGACATCAATGTAGAAGAGCTTAAATCCAAGATTGCTGAAGTAGAAAACATTCAGTCTATTCATCATTTACACGTTTGGTCTCTGGAAGGAGAGAATCATGTTTTTACCGCGCATTTAAAACTTAAGGAAATTTCCGAGTTTGAACAGATCCTGGAAGTAAAAGCTGAGGTAAAACGGATTTTAAAGGATTATAAGTTCGATCATTTCACAATTGAAACCGAATTGGATTCTGAAACCTGCGAACTCAGCTAAGACGATAAAAAATTCTGCCTGGTAATTATGCTATTTATGGTTGCGTTGGTATAAAATTTTTACTGAATCCGAAAGGATCGAAATTCCAAAGTAATGGTAGCAAGAGATAAACCATGGCAGTGAGTATTACGATCGAAATCAGATTCATCCAAATTCCTGTTTTTACCATATCTGGTATTCTTAAATACCCGGATCCAAATACAACTGCATTAGGAGGAGTTGCTACCGGTAGCATAAAAGCACATGATGCAGCCACGGTGGTTGCGACAAGTAACATATAGGGGTTTAAATCCAGTTTCAAGGCTATAGGTGCGAGTATTGGCAAAAGCATCGCAGTTGTTGCCAGATTCGAGGTTAGTTCCGTAATGAAATTAACGCTGAAGATCACTATCAACACCAGTAATACCAAAGGCAATGCTTCCAATAAGGTCATTTGTATTCCAAACCATTCTGCAAGTCCTGTAATTTCGAATGCCGAGGCAAGGGCCATGCCACCTCCGAAAAGAAGAATAATTCCCCATGGCATTTTTACGGCCTCCTTCCAATGGATGATGCGTTTGTCTTTTCCCTCTTCTCCCGAGCTTATAGTGAACAAAGTAATTGCGGCTATCATAGCGATGATTGTATCGTCTATACCCGGTAAGATTTTCTCCAGAATAAAAGATCTTGTGATCCAACAAAAAGCAGTAATGATAAATACACTCATCACTATTTTTTCTTCTCGCTTCATAGGGCCTAGTTGGTCAATTAATCGTTGTATTTCAGATTTACCTCCAGGAAATTTCTTCTGCCTGAAGTTAAAAGCTATGCAAGTAAGATAATACCATGAAATAATGAGAAGAACTATTGATATAGGTAATCCAAACTTTAACCACTGGAAAAAGCTAATATCTATAGAATATATCTCTCGAATATATGCAGCAAATACAAGGTTAGGAGGAGTTCCTATCAAAGTTGCGATCCCTCCTATCGAAGCACTGTAAGCTATACTTAGCATAAGGGCCTTTCCAAATACCTTGGTTTCCGTTGCATCATTACCGGGATTGTCTTTTAACTGTGCCACTATAGACATCCCGATTGGCAACATCATAACTGAAGTAGCGGTATTTGAGATCCACATGGAAAGGAATGCCGTTGCTACCATAAACCCTAGGATGATATTTCGAACATTGGTTCCGATGAGCTGTATGATATGCAAGGCTATCCGTTTATGAAGATTCCATTTCTCGATTGCGATGGCCAAAATGAAGCCTCCCATATAGAGGAATATATACTTATGACCGTAGGATGCTGTGGTTGTTGACAAATCCAGTGCACCGGTTAGGGGAAAGAGGATAATGGGTAATAATGCTGTGACAGCAATAGGAACTGCTTCGGTAACCCACCACAATGCTATCCAAATTGTAGCGCTTAGTACATCGAAGGCGGGATCGGGCATGTCCTTAGGCCCCCCAATAAATTGAAGCACGAAAAAAAGAACTGGTCCAAGAATTACAAATATTTGTTTTTTATCGTTCATTAAAGGACTTTTAAACGATTACATTCCGAAGCTCTTCTACCGGATGCCTCAAAAAGTTCATGTTTCCTTAAGAACGAATTTAGGTAAAGATTTTTTAATTTTTTTTGATCTTATTTATTTGGATTCAGTTATAGGTTTCGGCTAACATCCCCATAATTCAAGCGAGAGCAATTAGATAGGAAATAAAATTTTGTCAAAAAAAAACACCCTGAATAAGGGTGTTTTTTTAAATATTCAATTGAATTTTACTTTCCTCCCTGTTTAGATGTTATCTGTCCGCAGGCAACCGGAAGTCCGGCCCAGTATTCACCATCTACGCTCATACCGTGCAATACTACAGTTCTGTTTTGTAGTGGAGTAAGGCTTGCATCTACACCGTCTTCATATTCATAGGTCATCGTGAATTCTACTTCACCTTCTTCGTTGGCAGTAGGGAATGGAGTTAAAGGCAGACGAACTCCTCCATAGAATGGCGCACCTTCTGGAATACTTACATATCCATCGCCGTCAGTATCTGCAGAAGCAGGTGGACAGCTAGAATTTCCCCGGTTTGCCTCAAATCCATGTATATGCTGTGGATGTAAACTACCGGGTTCGAAACCGGTAGCAGAAATACTCACCGTTAATGTGCTGTTTTCGAGCATCAATTCTGCAGTTCCTGATACCCCTGAATTATTTAATTCCCCAAATACTATAGTGTACATTTTTGCTTTGGCCCCATTGTTAGCCATCTCATTGGCGTCGATGTGTGCATTAGCCACCTGCAATTCCTCCATTGTTGGATCTTCTTCTTTGGAACAACCAACCGCAAAAATCAAAAAGGAGGACAATACCAGTGCATTAAAAATTTTAAAAGTTTTCATAATTTATATTTTAAAGTTCACAGATACTTACGGGCCTAGTACTTCTGCGGTTTTATATAAAACGTTAAAAACCAGTTAAATAGATGCTTTTGTAGGAAAATGAATCAAACAAAATTACTTTTAGGATTTTTAGTCTTTAATAACTGCAATTTGTAGATTAAATTTAATGCGGACCTCATCGGATAATCGAATTACCTTTTTAAAAAGAATTACGATTATAATTTTCAGTAATTTCAGAAGCATACTTATTAAGACTTATGACAAAATACAAACTTCATATTTTTGCTTTTTTATTTTGTTTTCCATTTCAGTTTCTTCTATCACAAGATGTATTGATAACGGGTGGCTGGCGATTTGATTCGAATGATAAAAGAATTGAACCTAACGATTCCTTATTTATAAAGAATGGTGTTTTTAGTGATTTAAGTCCATCCGGGAATTATAAAATAATAAGACTTACGGCAGATGAATTCATATTACCAGGTTTGATAGATCTTCATGCGCATTACCGTATAGCTTATGATAATAAGGAATATGATGATACCGTGGCTATGCCTAAGATATTCCTGGCAAATGGTGTCACCACTACTTTCCCGGCAGGAGAAATTGAGCCCGGAAAAATGCTTGATCTTTCAAAAGCGATACATATTGGAAATAGGACTGGAGCGAGGATTCTTAATAGTGGTCCTTATTATGGTGGTGCTGCTCCAGACTGGAATAAGAACTTTACCAAAGAAGATATAGAAGCCAGGGTGGACCTCTGGGCGAAAATGGGGGCTAAAGGATTTAAAGCAAAGAATATCACACCGGAAAACTTACAGGTGCTAATAGATAGGGCGCATTTTCACGGACTTACTGTTACCGCACACCTCAACTCCGGAATAAACAATTCGGTTAACCCTCAGGATGCTGTAAAAATGGGAATAGACAGAGTAGAACATTTTCTTGGGGGAAGATTAATCGCAGATACTGCGCATGCTTATTACAGTCTGGAAAATCTGGATCCTTCAGATCCTATTTTGGATGAGGTCATTCAGGAGTATATCAAAAATGATGTTTATTTTGATGCTACTCTTGCTACTTATGGAGCAATCGGGCTAATTGATGGTCCGGTTTTCCAGGATTGGGCGGGAGAAAATAAATATCTGTCTGAAAGGGCCAAAGCTATGATCAATGATAAGGACACTTCAGATTTTAGTCGAATGAGCGCCAGAATTTATCCTATAAAGGCAAAGGTGCTGAAGCGGTTCTACGATTCAGGAGGGCTTATTACTGTTGGAACAGACAGGCCATTACTTTTTAGTAATTATCTGGGAAGAGGGATAGGAGGATTCTTTATCCACCGCGAGATGCACGCAATGGTCAAAGCCGGAATCCCGGAAAAAGAAGTTCTTTTCTTCGCAACTCTGCAAAACGCAAGAGCTATTAAAATAGCAGATAAAGCAGGAAGTTTTGATTCAGGCAAATGGGGAGATGCTGTAATAATAAAAGGTAATCCTCTAGAGGAAATCACCAATACAAGAAATATCCAAAAAGTGATTAAATCAGGAATCATTTACGATCCGGAAAGGCTTCTGAAAAGTGTGGAAGGCAAACTAGGACCGGAGTAGCAATCTTTTCAATGAAATATTCCGTGAACTGTTTTTAGAAAGATATCTCTGGCTGCCCACTGTATTTTATTTTTTTAATTTCAGAATAGATTTTTTAATAATTCTTCTCTCACCAGATTTGGCACAGTAACTTCAAGAGTTGAAGTACGCTTCATTTCTCTTTTCACTGCAAAAATAGCTTCTTTATTTCTTGCCCAGCTGCGTCTTGCAATCCCATTATTTACATCATAAAAGAGCATTCTTTTTAATCGGACTTCAGCTTCATTCGATCCATCGAGAACCAATCCGAATCCGCCATTAATTACTTCTCCCCAGCCTACACCGCCACCATTATGGATGGATACCCAGGTAGCTCCCCTGAAACTATCTCCAATCACATTCTGTATGGCCATATCGGCCGTAAACTTACTGCCGTCATAAATGTTGGAAGTTTCCCGGTATGGCGAATCTGTTCCGCTAACATCATGATGATCCCTTCCCAATACAACCGGACCTATTTCACCTTTAGCGATAGCCTCATTAAAAGCCTGGGCAATTTTTGAACGCCCTTCGGCGTCAGCATAAAGTATCCTTGCCTGAGATCCGACCACCATTTTGTTTTTCTGAGCGTCCCTTATCCAGACAATATTATCCTGCATTTGCATTTTGATCTGTTCCGGTGCAGTATCCATAATATTCTGGAGAACATCCATCGCGATCTTATCGGTTTTTTGCAGATCTTCTTCTTTACCACTGGCACAAACCCACCGGAAAGGTCCGAATCCATAATCAAAGCACATCGGCCCTAAAATATCCTGTACGTAAGATGGGTACTTGAAATCAATATTATTTTCAGCCATCACATCTGCTCCTGCTCTTGAAGCTTCGAGTAGAAAGGCATTTCCGTAATCGAAGAAATAGGTTCCTTTAGCCGTATGCTTATTGATAGCTGCAGCATGTCTTCTTAATGATTCCTGCACCTTTGCCTTGAATAGCTCTGGTTCCTCCCTGAGAAGTTCGTTGGCCTTTTCATAAGGAAGGCCCACAGGATAATATCCTCCCGTCCATGGAATATGCAGGGAAGTCTGGTCTGATCCTACATGGATGAAGATATTTTCCTCGTCGAATCGTTCCCAGACCTCCACGACATTTCCAATAAAGGCAATGGAAATAACCTCATTTTTATTCTGTGCTTCCCTAACTCTTGATACAAGGTCATCAAGATCATCTACCAAAACATCAACCCAGCCCTGTTCATGTCTTTTCCAGGCCGCTTTAGGATTTACTTCGGCAGCTACCGTTATACAACCAGTTATATTTCCCGCTTTTGGCTGTGCACCACTCATTCCTCCAAGACCTGCTGTAAGGAAAATTTTACCATTAATGGATTCGTCCTTCTTCAAGACCTTCCTAAACGCATTCATTACAGTGATGGTAGTACCATGAACGATTCCCTGAGGTCCTATATACATATAGGAACCCGCTGTCATCTGTCCGTACTGGGTAACCCCAAGGGCATTATACTTTTCCCAGTCATCCGGTTTGGAATAGTTCGGAATCATCATTCCGTTGGTTACCACAACTCTTGGTGCTTCCTTTGAGGAAGGAAACAAGCCCATAGGATGTCCGGAATAGATATGAAGCGTCTGTTCGCTGGTCATTTTAGAAAGGTACTTCATAGTAAGAAGATACTGTGCCCAGTTCTGGAATACAGCTCCATTACCTCCATAGGTTATCAGTTCTTCCGGATGTTGTGCCACAGCCGGATCAAGATTATTCTGAATCATGAGCATAATAGCTGCAGCCTGGGTAGTCTTTGCCGGATATTCTCCGATCGGCCTTGCATAAATATCATAATCAGGCTTGAACCGGTACATATAAATACGTCCAAAATCCTTTAATTCCTGGGCGAATTCCTGTGCAAGCTCCTCGTGCCAATCTTCAGGGAAATACCTGAGTGCGTTACTAACCGCCAGTTGCTTTTCCCCTACAGTGAGGATGTCTTTCCTTTTTGGAGCAGGATTGGCATCCTTAGGATATTCCTTTTTTGGTGGTAACTCTGAGGGAATTCCCTGACTTATCTTTTCTTTGAATGTCATGACTCAGGATTATTTTACGATTAATCTTCTATTTCTAACCAGAGCGGTCATCTTATCGATATCTTTCTTAAGTACCCTGTCTTCCTCAAGCTTAGCAATTTCTTTTCTTATTATCTTGAAATTCTCTTCGATCAGATCTGAAAAATTATTAGGTCTGCGAAACTCAAGCGACTGTGCGGCATACATAAGTTCTATGGCAAGGATATTTTCGAGATTACCCAGTATCTGATTGAATTTCCTTCCGGAGATACTACCCATAGAAACGTGATCCTCCTGGCCTATTGAAGTAGGAATACTATCTGCAGAAGGGGGGAAGCATAAGGACTTGTTTTCAGTAACCAGCGCGGCGGTTGTATACTGCGGGATCATAAATCCTGAATTAAGACCACCGTGTTCAGTTAGAAATCTTGGGAGTCCAAATTTTCCTTCAATTAAAAGATAACACCTTCTGTCTGCTATATTTCCTAATTCTGAAGCTGCGATAGATACATAGTCCAACGCCATCGCAAGAGGTTGTCCGTGGAAATTCCCACCGGAAATGGCTACGGTATCACTTAGGACAATTGGATTGTCTGTAACCGAATTCATTTCTATGGTAGTAAGCTCCTTTAGGTGATAGTAGGCATTTCTGGAGGCACCATGAACCTGTGGGATACATCTCATGGAATAAGGATCCTGGACTCTTTCACAATTTTCATGAGAGGCGATATTTTCTGAATCTTTAAAAAGGCGTCTTAAATGAGAGGCTACTTTCAAGCTACCCTTAAAAGGACGTATTTTATGTAATTCCTCTTTAAAAGGGGAAGCACTGCCTTTATATCCTTCTATGCTCATCGCTCCGGAAAGATCTGCCAGGTTTAGCAGGTATTTCATCTTATCTAGGCCTTTGATCGCATGAGCAAGAATGAACTGCGTTCCATTGATAAGCGCAAGTCCTTCTTTTGCTTCAAGTTTTATAGGTTCAAGATTATGCTCTCGAAGTGTTTCTATTGCTGGAACCATTTCATCATTTCCCCAAAACTCTCCTTCGCCTATTAAGGGCAGGAATAGGTGAGCTAATGGGGCAAGATCACCTGAAGCACCAACAGACCCCTGTTCCGGCACCACCGGTAAAAGATCATTTTCTATGAAGTAAAGGATTCGTTCTATAACTTCGATTCGAATACCCGAAAATCCCTGACATAATGCATGTACCTTGGTGATCATCATGATCTTTGAAAGCTCCTTTTCTATTGGTTTTCCTACTCCAACGGCATGAGTAAGTAATAGATTCTCCTGAAGCTTACGTGTTTCGGAAGGAGTCACTTTTACATCACACAGCGGGCCGAATCCGGTATTTATACCATACACTACATTATCTTCATCCACCATTTTTTCTACATTGCTCCGACTCTTATCTACCTTGTCTATCGCTTCCTGGCAAAGTTCGGCACCCAATTTTCCACTGGAAATTTGCATTACCTTTTTGACCGAAAGCTTATCTATCCCATACCTGAACATCCTTAATCTTTTTTTGGTTCCTTATTACAAAAGTATAGCTAAATTTGATGCATAATAATATCAATTTATACGTTAAATGATAACCATAGGTAATCAAATAGAGCTAAGGCATATCAAATATTTTCTTGCTGTTGCTGAAGAACTGCATTTCAGGAAAGCGGCGGAAAGACTTTTTATCTCCCAGCCAGGTTTAAGCAGACAGATCAAGCAAATGGAGGATGATCTGGGTATTCAGTTGTTCGAGAGGCACAACAGGAAGGTTAAGCTCACTAAGGCTGGGAAGTATTTAAAAACTGAACTGGAAAGAAGCCTTAAGGACCTGGATAAAATTTTTGAGCATGCCAGGCATCTCGAAGAGGGAATGGGAGGAGATCTTAAGTTAGGATATGTGGGATCGGCAATTCAGGAGGTGATACCATCTCTTTTATTGAAATTCAGAAGAAAACACAAGAACATTCTTTTTACTTTAAAAGAAATGGACAACGAAAAGCAGATTGAAAGTCTTGTTTCCTCGGATATTGATATTGGATTCGTAAGGCTAGAAAGAATTCCCAGAGGCCTTGAAAGTAAGCTTATATTGAAAGAGCCATTTTGCCTTGTACTCCCTAAAGACCATAGAATTGATCAGTCAGATTTTGAAGGGATGCATCAGTTCAGGGAAGAGTCTTTTATTTTATTTGATCCGGAATACAGCGCTGCTTATTATGAAAAAGTGATGCAGATATTTGATGATAGTAATTTTGTCCCCTTGGTTTCACATAATACTATACATGCGAGTTCCATATTTAAACTGGTGGAGAATCATTTTGGGATTTCTATTGTTCCCCGTTCTCTTAAGATGAAGGATAATAAAAGGCTTAAATTCATAGATCTGGATGGTATCATTCAGCGTACCTCTCTCACGGCAGTTTGGAATAGGAATAATACCAATCCGGTTCTCTCAAAATTCCTGGAATTCGTGTGATCAATCCTTTAAAGAAAACGCGACATATGAATCACCTGAAGCTGAACCAATCTTACCTCCTCCACAGGCGACAACCAGGTACTGTTTCCCATTTACTGAATAAACTGAAGGTGTCGCATATCCCGGCACGGGCAGCTCTGCCTCCCATACCTCTTCACCGGTGTCTTTATTAAAAGCCCTTATTTTTGAATCCTTCGTAGCGGCAATAAATACGAGTCCTCCTTTTGTGACTACTGGTCCGCCATAATTTTCAGTTCCTGTTTTTGAATGGCCTTTTTTGGTTAATTCGGGATATTCTCCAAGCGGTACTTTCCAGACTAATTTTCCTGTATTCAGGTTTATGGCATTCAAGGTTCCCCAGGGAGGTTTTATTCCAGGGTAGCCATTATCATCGAGAAATCGATTATAGCCCGTCATTCGATATGGGATCTTGTCAATAATATCGGATTGCTCATCATATCCTGATCTAGCTTCCCCCGAAATAAATGATTTTTCATCGTCACTTTTTAGAAGGTACTTTATAAGCACATCCATTTCTTTTTCTGAGATCTGTTCGAAAGACGGCATCATATTGATCCCGCTTTTCAAAATATTTTTGATGTCCTCGGGTTTATATTTATCTGCTAAATTGACCAGGGAAGGATAAGACACTCCATTTCCTTTAAGGTCATTACCATGGCAGGCAATACAATATTTTGTATAAATGTCCTTACCGGTAATTTTAGATCTTTTGGCAAAAGAATCATCCGGTTTTTCTACCATGAACATGCTCCAGGGTAACTCGCTGCTATTTACGTACATGATCTGAGTTTCAGGATCCACAGCGGCGCCACCCCATTCTCCACCACCATCAAAACCGGGAAAGATCCAGTTACCTTCCTTGCTTGGCGGATGGAACATCTCCTTATTTTTAATTTGCCGGTACTTTTTAAGCATTTTCTCGTGGGTTTCCTTATCCAAATCTGTAACCTCATTTTCCGAAAAATACTGCCTGGCAAAAGGTTCCGGTAATTTGGGGATAGGCTGGGATGGCCATGGTTTTTCACCGGGTAGGGCATCCTGTGGGACAGACTTTTCTTCAATCGGAAATACGGGTTCTCCGGTTTTCCTGTCAAATAGGAAGATATATCCGTGTTTTGTTATTTGGGCTACAGCGTCTATGCTATCTCCATCTTTATAAAGAGTAACCAGGTTAGGGTTGGCGGCAAGGTCCCTGTCCCAAAGGTCGTGATGGACAATTTGAAAATGCCAGAGATATTTGCCTGTACCGGCATCCAGGGCAACAAGGGAGTTTGCATAAAGGTTCTTTCCTTCACGGATGCCACCGTAAAAATCTCCGGAAACGGAGCCAGTTGGGATGTAGACTATTCCTAGCTCTTCGTCAAGGGACATCCCTGCCCAGCTGTTTGCTCCACCAAGTTTTTTGTAGGCTTGTTTATCAGGCCAGGTTTCATAACCTGGCTCGCCCGGATGTGGAATGGTATTAAAAACCCATTTTCTTTCGCCCGTCATTACATCATAAGCCCTGATATCTCCCGGCGCTGCATCTGCAGACTCTTTTACACTCGATCCAAGGATCAGGAGATCTTTGTAAATAATGCCGGGGGAGGTGTTTGTTATGTATGAATGAGATCTTCCAATTTCCTTACCAAGATCTTTCGAAAGATCTATATAGCCACCTTCTCCAAAATCCATTATTGGACGCCCATTATTGGCACTTATCGCATAAACCTTACCACCTGCGTTATAAAAGAGTCTCTTGTTTTGTTTGTTTTCATCCTCCCAGTAGGTAATACCGCGATTAACTCTGTAGAAACGATAAGGGTCTGATTTAGCGTTCTCATCCAGTTCCATCGGGTCGAATATCCATTTTGGTTTTCCATTCGCTGCATTAAGAGCCAACAGTTTGGATTTGGGGGAACTTCCATAAAGTATGCCGTCTATAATTATAGAGTTGCATTGATTTTGGGTGCGGTTTAATGAATCCTTATCCCCTGAACTAAAGGTCCAGGCTATTTCAAGATCCTTTACATTATCCAGGTTGATCTCCTTGAGCGAGGAGTAACGGAAGCCTCCTTTAGTTCCTGCATAATTTCCCCATCCGGAATATTTATCTGATTTTGAGCTTTCATTGTCTTTTTTGCAGGCAGTAAAAGAGATCAAAAAGGAACAGAGTACTAAAGGAATTATTAAAGATCGCATGATTACAGCTATTGAAAATAAGTTCAGAGTTTCTAAGATATATTAAAACCGGATATAATTCATTGACTAAATCTACTTATCCTTAAGGTTGTGAACCTTTTCACTGGCAAACCTGAAGATCTATAAGGATGTATCACTGCCGAAGAACAAAAAGCCTATTTCGTTATAATCCAATTTTTTCTTTTGATTTTTATAAACCGAGGAACTTTTGAAGGCAATAATTAATTCATAAAAAATCAACTAAATGATCCAAATTGTAGCATAATATAAAAGAAATGATTAATTTTTTGCAAAATTTAAGATCATGGCAGAATTCAGTTTGAAAATCAATGGAAAGACCCATACGGTCGATGTAGACCCGCAAACTCCCTTACTCTGGGTTTTAAGAGATAATTTAAAAATGGTGGGCACCAAATATGGTTGCGGAATCGCTCAATGTGGGGCCTGCACGGTTCATCTGAATGATACTGCCGTTAGAAGTTGTCAGCTGCCAATATCATCAGCTGCGGACAATAATATTACTACTATCGAAGGTCTTTCTGAAAATGGAGATCATCCTGTTCAGCAAGCATGGCTGGAGCATGATGTTCCGCAATGTGGTTATTGTCAGGCAGGACAGATCATGTCGGCTTCAGCCTTATTAAAGCGTAATCCAAGCCCGAGCGATGCTGAGATCGAAAGTGCCATGAATGGTAATATTTGCCGTTGTGGAACATACACCCGTATAAAAGCTGCGATCAAAACAGCTTCAGATTCTCAGATCGTTTAATTCAGTCCATTAAAACCAAGCAAAATGAGTAAAGTAAAAACAGGAATAGGAAGAAGATCCTTCATAAAAAGCGTTACTGTCGCCGGAGGAGGAATGATCATAGGGTTTAACTGGCTGGCATGTAAAGGACCGGAAGAAGAAGCAGCAAAAGAAGTTGCCCTGCAGATGCCGGATGAGTGGTTCGAGATCAATGGCTATCTGAAGATAGGTGATAATGGTGTGGTAACGATTTATTCTCCAAATCCCGAAATAGGTCAGAACGTAAAAACTTCTATGCCTATGATCGTTGCTGAAGAACTGGATGTGGACTGGAATAATGTTGTGGTTGAGCAGGCTCCTTTGAATACCGATGTTTTCACCAGGCAATTGGCCGGTGGTAGTCAGTCTATTCGTCAGGGTTGGCAATCCTTAAGAATGGCCGGTGCAACTGCTAGGCAAATGTTGCTAACCGCTGCTGCTGCTCAGCTCGAAGTTCCGGTTTCAGAATTAAGCGTTGATAAAGGAATAATAAAACATACCAATAGCGATAAATCCATTACCTACGGTGAGGTTGCTAAAGCAGCCGCGCAGGTTGAAGTACCCGAGGAAGTAGAGTTAAAGAACAATGATGATTTCAAGATCATCGGTACTTCCCGCAAGAATGTTGATGCCAGGAAAATCGTTACCGGGCAACCGCTATACGGTCTCGATGTTATCAAGGATAATATGCTTATCGCAATGGTTGCGCAACCTCCTGCCTTTGGTATGCAATTTAAAACTATGGATGCTGAAAAGGCTAAAAGCATGCCGGGCATCGTAGATGTTTTTACGATAGACACCTATCCTGATGATATGGAGAAGGAATGGAGCGATGTTGCTGCATTCTCTAAACAGGTCATAATTGTAGGCGAGTCAACCTGGCAGGTCATGCAGGCAAAAAAAGCTTTGGACGTAGAATGGGAACTCAACCCGGAGCTTACCAAAGAAATGCAGATCCTTGAAAAGTCGGCAGGAATGAGGGATGCGACCGGAATGGAAAGTACCGACCTTCATAACCGATTGCTTACTGAACTTGGCCCAAGAAAATCTGAAGTGGTAAGAAAGGACGGAGACCCTGAAAAGGCATTTAGTAATGCAGCTAAAGTGATCAAGCGGTCATACAGCTGTCCATTTCTAGCACATAACTGTATGGAACCAATGAACTTCTATGCAAATGTTACAGCTGATAAGGCAGAATTACTGGGTCCTATTCAAACACCCGAATACGCTGAAAAAAGTATCAACAAACGTTTAGGCTTCGATCTTGAGAATATTGATATTCAAATGACCCGAATGGGTGGAGGATTTGGTCGTAGACTTTATGGACATTTCCTTGTAGAAGCAGCTGTGATCTCTCAAAAACTGGGAAGACCTGTAAAACTGGTTTATACCCGTGAGGATGATATGACCAATGGGGTATATCGCCCTGCTTACCATATTAAATATCGCGCTGCATTAGATAACAATAACAACCTGATCGGTTTCCATGTTAACGCTGGCGGAATTCCTGAAAGTCCTTTATTCGCCAATCGTTTTCCGGCAGGGGCAGTAGATAATTATCTGGCTGAGAGCTGGGCATTGAAATCTAATATTTCGGTGGGAGCCTTCAGGGCACCAAGATCTAATTTTATTGCCGGTGCCGAGCAATCCTTTTTAGATGAACTGGCGGAAGAAATTGGGAAAGACCCAATTCAGTTCCGTTTAGATCTGTTGGAAAGAGCTAAAAAAGATCCGGTAGGAGAGAATAACGATTACGATCCTGCCCGATATGCCGGTGTTTTAGAACTGGTACGTGATAAATCCGGTTGGGGTAAAGAGGGTTCTGAAGTAAGCCGAGGAGTTTCCGCATATTTCTGTCATAATTCTTATGTTGCCCAGATCCTGGATATGAGCATCAAGAATAATGAACCGGTTATCGATAAGGTTACCTGTGCTGTGGATTGCGGAATAGTTGTTAATCCTGATGCCGCTAAAAATATGGTTGAAGGAGGAACGGTAGATGGAATAGGACATGCCATGTATAGTCAGATGACCTTTAATGATGGAGTTCCACAGCAGAGCAATTTTGACACTTATAGACTAATCAGACATAGAGAGGCACCGAGCAGCATCGATGTTCATTTTGTGGACAATGGGATAGATCCTACGGGATTGGGAGAACCACCATTCCCACCTGTTATGGGAGCCTTGGCAAATGCATTGTACAGGGCTACCGGAAAACGTTTCTATAAACAACCTTTCATTTCAGAAATGGATGGTGAGTTTAAGGCATAAATATTTTTATTCTTCAAATGAAGGAGATTAGATACAAATGCTGGATAGAGGAAGATAATGAAAAGTTTTATGGCCCTGGTCCGAATGAGCTTTTAAAGCAGATCCATAAAGAAGGATCCTTGTCCAAAGCGGCTGCTGGCATGAATATGTCCTATAAGAAGGCATGGAGTATCGTTCAGCGGCTGAATCATCATTCTAAAGAACCAATGGTGATATTAAAGAAAGGTGGGCAGCATGGTGGGGGAGCAGAGGTTACTTCCCTCGGACTGAAGGTCATCAACGAGTTTGAAAATCTTCAGAATAGATTGAATGAAGTAATTGATCAGCAAATAGAACTGATCAATGTTTTGAAATAGAATAAGAAAGTCAGATACAGTTTTTTATTGAGATTTGACTTTTTTATTAATTAACGATATGTATTTGAAAACATAACGCTTTAAATGAATAAAAGAAATGTAGTATACCTGGATTACAATGCGACCACTCCGGTGGACGACAGAGTGGTAAAAGCAATGCTGCCCTATTTTAGAGAAAAATTCGGAAATTCAGGCAGTGATCATCTTTTTGGATGGGACGCAAGTGAGGCTGTCGAATTTTCCAGAGAACAGGTTGCAAACCTCGTAAATTGTAAACCCAGTGAAATAATCTTTACTTCAGGAGCCACAGAAGCGGCTAACATTTGTATTCAGGGTTATTGCGAAAGTAATAGGTCCAAAGGCAATCATATTGTAACCTGTAAGACAGAGCATAAAGCGATCCTGGATACTATAAATTCATTGGAACAAAGAGGCTTTGAGGTCACTTATCTTGATGTTGATAAGGCTGGAAATATCGATCTTCAGGAATTGAAAGATTCGATAACACCAGAGACTATACTGGTTTCAATAATGTTAGCGAATAATGAAACCGGTATTATCCATCCTATCCGTGAAATAGCTGAAGTGGTACATTCTAAAGGAACTATACTTATGAGCGATATCACACAGGTCGTAGGTAAGATCCCTGTTGATTTAAAAGATCTTAATATAGATATTGCCATATTTTCCTCCCATAAATTATATGGTCCTAAAGGAATAGGTGCTCTATATATCAATAAGCAAAATAAACTTAGTATAGAAGCTGTGTTGTATGGAGGCGGACAGGAGAAAGGCTTTAGACCGGGAACCTTGAACGTGCCGGGAATTGTCGGATTTGGGAAAGCCTGCGAGATAATTTCTTTAGAATTGGTGGAAGAATATTCAAGAATGGAAAGCCAGAGAAATTTGCTGGAAGATCTGTTGGATCCTATTGATGGAATATCATTCAATTCAAAAGAAGGAAAGAGACTTCCAAATACTTCCAGTGTTTCTTTTAAAAATATCAGGGGAGATCAATTGATCAGGAAACTTAGTGCTATTGCCGTTTCCCGTGGATCTGCGTGTACCGCAAATACGCAAAAACCTTCTCATGTATTAAAGGCTATGGGACACAGCGATGAGTTAGCCTTATCATCTCTTAGGATAAGTTTGGGAAGAGGTACCAAGGTGGATGATATTGAATTTGCAGCTTCTGAAATAAAGAAGGTCTTGGAGATTTTAAAAACCGTCGAAGCATGAGAGAACTCGATGCGATAATAACCCAGTACGAAAATCTGAAAGGAGATGGTACATCCTGTATACTTGCAACGGTGGTTCATGTAGAAGGTTCTTCCTATCGCAGGGCAGGAGCTAGAATGCTGGTGGATGAATTCGGAAATATCACAGGTGCAATAAGCGGAGGATGTCTGGAAGGGGATGCTTTAAGAAAAGCATTACATGCCCTTTATCAGCAAAAGAACAAATTGGTAACTTATGACACCAGTGATGAAGATGATGCCGTGATTGGTGCCCAGTTGGGATGTAATGGTGTGATCCAGGTTTTGTTCGAACCAATCGATTATAAAGATGAACACAATCCCTGTGAACTGTTAAAACAGGCCATTGCAAGAAACCAGAATTTAGCCATCGTAGTCCAATTCAATCTTGATAAATCGGAATTACAACCGGGAACCACTTTGTATTTCGATTCGGAATTAAATGAAAATGGAAGCGGGACTGAATCTGATTTTTTCCATTTGATACAAGAAGAGTCGAGGCAGGCGCTTGAATCTGAACAAAACCATTTTGCGGAAATATCTACCGGAAAAGAAACCAAGCATGTTTTTATTCAGCATTATAACCCACCCATAAGATTGGTGATAGTAGGTGCTGGAAACGATGCCCAGATACTAAGTCTTCAGGCGGAATTATTGGGCTGGGAGGTGATCGTTACCGATGGTAGACCAAGCCATGCCAATAAGGAAAGGTTCACCAGTTCCTGCCAGGTTATCGTATCCAAACCTGAAAAAACTCTGGATAATATTGGAATCGATAGCAGGACCTGTTTTGTGTTGATGAGCCATAATTATAATTATGATCTGGCTGTTTTAAAATTGCTTTTGGATAAAAAGGATATTCCTTATATAGGTATTCTCGGACCCCGAAAAAAATATGAAAGAATGCTGAACGATATTAACGAGGATGGAATTAATATGGAAAAGGAAGTTTTGGATAAGATCCACGCTCCGGTAGGTTTGGAAATTGGAGCAGAAACTCCTGCAGAGATCGGATTATCCATTCTTGCTGAGATCCAAACGGTTCTTACGGGAACCGGGGCAAAACCTCTTAAGGAAAAAAAGGGGCCTATTCATGAAAAGAAAATCAGTGAGTTCAAGGAGATAAGGATTTGAAATATAAAAGTAAAATAGGCATTCTAATTCTGGCAGCAGGTTCCTCCAGCAGGCTTGGCTATCCTAAACAACTGGTAAAGTTCAAGGGTAAACTTTTACTTCAGCGGATCATAGATATAGCTGAGAAATTACCGGTTACCCAAAAGGTACTTGTTCTTGGAGCAAATTCAAATAGTATCCTGGAGGCAATTGATGTTAAAGACTTGAACCTGATTATTAATAAAGACTGGAAGGAAGGAATGGCTTCCAGCATTAGGGCAGGCCTTTACGGATTACTGGAAAAACAGTCAGATCTGGAACATGTTTTAATCCTTTTGTCCGATCAGCCACTGCTGAGGATAGATCAAATCGAAAGTTTGATACAGCAACAACTTAATAATGAGGTTCAGGCCATATTTTCAGAATATGACGGAATTACAGGGGTTCCTGCGATATTTTCAAAGGAGCTTTTTTCAGAATTACAAAAATTAGAAGGAGATCAGGGCGCCAAGAAGCTTATTTATCAAAAGAACCTGGAATTCAAAACAGTTAAGTTCGAAAAAGGAAATTTTGATGTGGATACCAGAGAAGATGTAGAATTACTAAAGGAATTAGAAAAGTGAAAATCAATGTGAAATACTTCGGAATGATCGCTGAGGCCGCAGGAAAAAATGAAGAGCTGATATCTGTTTCTGAAGGAGTATCAGTTTCAGAACTGAAAAAGCGGCAGACTGAAAAATATAATATAGCAGATCAAGATTCTGTCCAGGTCGCTGTGAATCAGAATCTGGATAGTGATGTAAAATTAAAAGATGGTGATGAGGTAGCGTTCTTACCGCCGTTTGCAGGAGGATAATGAGATACGACAGACAAATAAAGCTTGATGAGGTTGGAACTACCGGCCAGGAAAAGCTAAGAGATTCCAGTGTGCTTATCATAGGGGTAGGCGGACTCGGTTGTCCTGCAGCTCAGTATTTGGTGGGTGCGGGAGTGGGTAAAATTGGACTAATGGATCATGATAGGGTAGCTATGAGCAATCTTCACAGGCAGACCTTATTTGATGAATTTGATATAGGTGCAGGCAAAGCCCTTACCGCAAAAGAAAAACTTCAGCGGATAAATTCTGAAGTGGAAATCATCGCCATTGAAGAAGCACTGAGACAGGAAAATGCAGAGGAACTATTTGTTGAGTACGATATCATCCTTGATGGCACCGATAATTTTGAAACTAAATATCTGATCAATGATGCCAGTATATTAACCGGTAAACCCTGGGTTTATGCTTCGGTTTATAAAAATGAAGGTCAGCTTTCAGTTTTTAATTACAAGGGTGGACCTTCCTACAGGTGTCTGTTTCCAAAGACAACCAGGCAGAATATTAGTTGTGAAGCAACAGGAGTAATGGGTGTAACCCCAGGTATTTTAGGAATCTTACAGGCAACTGAAGTACTTAAAATCATCCTGGAAGTTGGAGAGGTATTATCAGGAAGATTAAAACTGATAAATATTCTAACGGGAAAAGATCAGCTAATGAGCATCAAACAAAAACCTGAGGAGATCAAGAAGATCAAAGAAGGGGGGATTATTCCGGTAACTGTAGATTGTGAATTAAAGAGTAGTGAAACGATCTATCTGGATGTTAGGGAGGAGTTCGAGCAACCAAAAGTAAATTCTGAAAAACTGATACATATCCCATTGGCAAATCTGCCGGATCGGGTAGATGAGATTCCCAGACAGAAAGAAGTTCATGTCTTTTGCAGATCCGGACAAAGAAGCAAAAAGGCTATAGAATTACTACAGGAACACTTCGGATTCCAAAATCTTAAAAATGTTGAAGGAGGAGTGGAAGCAATAATAGAAGGTAATTAAAGGATAATTTATGGATAAGAAAAAGTCAAAAAAAGTATTTGTAGAGGGAGCAATTCCACCGGAAAAAATAGCGGTTTCCATAGCAAATCATCAATCTAAGACCAATATTGGAGCTCACAGTATTTTTCTTGGTCAGATAAGGGCAGATGAAGTTGATGGAAAAACTGTTGCAGCCATAGATTACACAGCCTATGAAGAAATGGCAGAAAATATATTTCATGAGATAAGGGAATCTGCCTTTTCTAAATTCGATATCACCTGTGCGCATATTTATCACAGCCTGGGAACAGTGAAAAAAGGTGAGATCTGCCTTTTTGTTTTCACTTCTTCAGCCCATAGAAAAACAGCTATAGAGGCCTGTAATTATTTTGTGGAGGAAATTAAGGCCAAGGTTCCGATTTTCGGAAAAGAGATCTTTGAAGATGAAACTCATCAATGGAAAGTAAATCAATAGATGGTAGATATAACACATAAGATCACTACGCTAAGGGAAGCCACTGCGCTTGCCGTGGTAAAGACGTCGAGCGATGAGACAATCAAAGCAATTAAGGAAAATAAGGTTCCAAAAGGGAATGTGTTCGAGATGGCAAAGGCAGCAGGATTGCTTGGAGTGAAGAAAACTCCGGAACTACTACCAGATTGCCACCCGCTTCCCATAGAATATACAGGAATAGAATATGAGATAGATGGTCTTGAAATAAAGATTGGCGTTACTGTAAAGACGATCTATAAGACCGGTGTTGAAGTGGAGGCCATGCATGGAGCCAGTATTGTTGCTTTGACCATGTACGATATGCTGAAACCTATAGATAAGAATGTGGAGATAGGCACGATCCGGCTTCAGAATAAAAAAGGTGGAAAGTCATCTTTTAAAGTAACTTCAGAAGTATTTACAGCGACCATCGCAGTTTGTTCAGATACTATTTCAAAAGGTATTGGAGAAGACAAGGCAGGTAAGACTATTGCTTCCAGGCTAGAGGATCTCGGTGTGAAATCTGAAATTAAGATAATTCCGGATGAGGCAGAGGAGATCAGGTCAATACTTAAAAAATCTGATACAGATTTGATCATATTCACCGGTGGGACAGGAGTAGGGCCTCGTGATATAACTCCGGAAACTATAGCGCCATTGCTGGATGTGCAGTTAAAAGGAGTAGAGGAACAAATGAGAGACTATGGGCAGCAGCGAATGCCATATGCCATGCTTTCGCGCTCTCTTGCAGGGATCATGGAAGGGAAAGTTGTACTGGCATTTCCAGGATCAACCAAAGGAGCAGCAGAATGTATGGATGCGATATTTCCCCATGTACTGCACATTTTTAAAGTTTTAGAAGGGAATAGACATGATTGAAGAAAAGAAGAAGATCGTTGATAATTTTGGAAGACCACACACCTATCTCAGGATATCCCTAACGGACAGGTGCAATCTACGCTGCTTCTACTGCATGCCGGAAGATGGTATTCAGCTTATGGATAAGCCTAGTATAATGACCCTTGAGGAGATCATCGATCTTTCCCGGACATTCAGGGATCTTGGGGTAGATACAATCCGGCTTACAGGTGGGGAGCCTTTGGTTAGAAAGAATTTTGGATATCTTGTTGAAGAGCTCGCAAAACTTGGGGTAAGGCTCAAGATCACCACTAATGGAATATTACTGGACAAATATCTCGAGCTGTTCCGGAAAATTGGCTTAAAAAAGATAAATCTCAGCCTTGATACATTGGATAAGGCAAAATCAGTTTTTATTACTAAACGGGATTATTTTGAGAGGATAATGAAAAATCTGGAAATGGCTCTCGATATGGATATGGAGGTGAAACTTAATATTGTTCTCATCAAAGGAGTAAATGATAACGAGATCAATGATTTCATTAAACTCACAAAACATAAGGACCTTACCGCAAAATTTATCGAGTTCATGCCTTTTAAAGGGAATAAATGGGACTGGAGCAAGGGAGTAGGTAAGCAGGAGATCCTGGATACCGTCTCTAACCAATTTGGTAAGCTAAAAGAACTGAAAAATCCTAAACATAGTACTTCCTCAAACTTCACTGTCCCGGGCCATATTGGCAACTTCGCCATTGTAAGTACTATAACCAATCCTTTTTGCGGTGAATGTAACAGGATAAGGCTAACAGCTGACGGAAAGATGAAGAACTGTCTTTTTGCAAATTCCGAAACCGATCTTTTAACTCCCTTCCGAAATGGAGAAGCCATGGAAAATATTATTATAAACGCCATTAAAACCAAGAAGTTTTCGAGGGACGGTATGGATGTAAAAATGGATGCCGAACATTATGAAAATAATCGTTCCATGATTTCAATAGGAGGATAATGGTAAAGATAGACGAGGCTTTAAATATTATTCACCAACAGGAAGTTAAGAGAAGCATTGAGGTATGCAGGTTAAATGACTGTATGGGATTTACTCTTGCCGAAAATATCAAAGCTCCTTTTGATATGCCGTCATTCGATAATTCGGCTATGGATGGTTATGCCCTCCGCGGACTCTTACGGGAATATAAGATCGTAGGCGAGGTTGCCGCCGGTGACCTAAGTGAAATTGAACTTAAGGAAGGAGAAGCCGTTAGAATATTTACCGGTGCAAAAGTTCCGGAGGATACTTCAGCGGTAATAATGCAGGAAAAGACTCAGGTAAAAGGAGATAGACTTTATTTGGATTCGGAACCTAAACAAGGCCAGTGTGTTAGAAGAAAGGGCGGGGAACTCAGTAAAGGAAGCCTTGTTTTTAAAAAAGGATATACTTTTAATCCCGGCGGGATTGGCCTTATAGGTGCACTTGGGCTCGATAAGGTAAAGGTCTATAAAAAGCCTGTGATCCATTTGATCACCACCGGGAATGAACTTATCGAACCGGGAAAACAAAGATCGGAAGGTCAGATCTACGAATCCAACAGTTATGCGTTATCAGCAGCCTGCGAGAATTTTGGTTTCCGATGTCAGGTAAAAAAGCAGATCCAGGATGACTTTGAAGCAATTAAAAAAGGTATAAGTGATTCTCTTGAATATACCGATGTTCTGATCCTTTCCGGGGGAATTTCAGTGGGTGATTATGATTTTGTGAAGCAGGCCCTGGAAGAGAATGGAGTAGAGGAACAGTTCTATAAGGTTTTTCAGAAACCGGGAAAACCTCTTTACTTTGGACGGAAAGGAAATAAGTTCGTTTTCGCTTTGCCCGGTAATCCCGCTTCTTCCTTGAGCTGCTTTTATATTTATGTACTCTCTTTTTTATATAAGTTCAGCGGATCGGACAAAGTTGGTCTGGATCGATATTCTTTTCCTATCAATCATGATTTCGAGAACCGCGGCGACCGACCTTCATTCCTGAAGGCATTGGTGAATAATAATAGTGTCCAAATTTTAAATGGGCAAAGTTCCTCCATGATCCAGTCCATGGCCGCTGGAAATGCCCTGGCGTTCATAGAAGCAGAAACCTATAAGAAAAAAGGGGAAACGGTCACCTGTTATTTATATTCCTGATAATGCCTTTAGAATACCTCCCGATCATATTCTTTTTTATAGCCCTGTTCTACAGTTCTGTTTGTTTTGGCGGAGGTTCCAGTTAACTGGCAATTCTTAGCCTTGTTCTTACAGACTTTTATGAAATACGCTCTACAGCCTTGCTACTGAATATTTGTGTGGTTAGTATAGGCACTTTTGTATATCTAAAAAATGAGGTGCTGGACCTTAAAAAGCTCTGGCCATTCTTTGTTTTAAGTATTCCCATGGCTTATTTAGGG
>CAYWAB010000007.1:0-18176 GCA_964456105.1 uncultured Christiangramia sp.
TACCCTTAACTTCTTCTATCCCTTTTATAATATGTGCAATAAGTTGATCGCTGTTCGTTTCCTTTTTTGCCATTAAATTTATTTATTTACGCAAATTTATCATTTTTTGCTTTTTAAAGGCCGTTGTTTTCATAAGTTTTAACGCGCCCTCTCATTAATATTCTCTATGCGTATAATCAAAGTTGATGCCATTGATTCTACTAACTCCTTCGTTAGAAAATTTTACGAAGGAAAGAGCGATTTCGAACCCGTTTGCGTAAGAGCAATTTCTCAGACTAAAGGAAGAGGACAACGAGGAGCAGAATGGCTTTCGAAACCGGGTGAAAACCTAACCTTCAGTATTCTTTATCCTCAAAATAAACTATATGCTTCACATCATTTTTTACTTAATTCCAGTATTTCCCTGGCAGTTCTAGAGGTTTTGCAAACACAGGGAATACCTAATCTAAAGGTTAAATGGCCTAACGACATTCTGTCAGCCAAAAATAAGATAGGAGGTATATTAATTGAAAACATCCTTAAAGGGGAAGAAATAGCAGCAAGTATCATAGGAGTAGGATTGAACGTTAACCAGGAAATTTTTGAAGGGATGGCCCAGGCTTCTTCATTAAAAAGCATTACAGGTAAAGATTATGATCTTGAGGAATTGCTGGTACGGTTAACTATAGCGATCGAGAATAGGCTTGATCGTTTAAAAACAATTTCCAGCGCTGAGGTTCTTGGAGAATACATCCAGCAAATGTTCTGTTTAAATAAAATTTGTGTTTTCTCTACCCCGGATGGTCAAAAATTCAATGGGATCATTAGAGGTGTAACTAATCAGGGTAAATTAAATCTGGAGATCGATGACGGCAACTTTAAAACATTCGATCTTAAAGAGGTAAAATTGCATTATTAAAAAAGCCGGAAAACTCCGGCTTTTTTAATCAGGTGGCCTGACTTTATAATTTTCCAGCGTTTTCGCTTAGAGTATTTATGAATTTCTGAAGAGGGCTTTTGATCATCATGCTCATCATCGCATTAAATTTACCTTCAAAATCCATATTCACCTCACTGCGGCCTTCTCCGGCATCAGCGATAAAAATATTGAGACGAAAAGGGAATTTCTCGGAAGTAGATCCAAGAACCACTTTTTCAGGTTCAACGGTTTCAGTGATCTTAAGTCTTATTTCAGGCATTCCTTTAAGTTGGAAAAGAAAGGTGTCCTGACTCACAGGTTCAAACTTCTCCTTGCTTTCAGGCATTAATTGTTCATAGTTTTCCACATTGGTGAGAAACTGAAACATTTCCTGTTGATTTTTGCTTGTTTTGACCTTAGGGCTTTCTAATTTCATAGTTGTGCTTTCCAGTTAGCAGGATCCCTTCGCCATTTACGAAGGACCTCCGCTTCTTCCAGGTTAATATAATTTGTTCTTTGTGCGGTTTCCAGAAGGTTTTCATAATCGCTAAGCGTATGAAGTTCGACATCTGCTTCCTTAAAATCATTTTCCGATCTATCGAATCCATAGGTAAAGATAGCGAACATACCTTTGATGTTAGCTCCAGCTTCTTCCAGGGCTTTTACCGCATTAAGGCTGCTTTTACCTGTGCTTATCAGGTCTTCGATTACTACCACGGTCTGTCCTTCCTCTAAATTTCCCTCGATCTGGTTTTTTCGGCCATGTCCCTTAGGCTCCGGCCTAACATAGATAAAAGGCAGGCTCAGATATTCTGCCACTAGCATTCCAATACCAATGGCGCCGGTAGCTACGGCAGCTATAACATCCGGCTTGCTGTATGTTTCCTCGATCTGTTTTGCAAAATTTTCCCTTATATAATTTCTTATAATAGGATAGGATAAAATGATCCTGTTATCACAATAAATAGGGGATTTCCAGCCGCTGGCCCAAGTAAAGGGCTGTTGTGGTTCTAATTTTATTGCTTTAATTTGCAACAAAAGTTCAGCAGTCTTTTTTGCTGTTTCTTTATTCAAAATCATAGCTGCAAATGTATAAAGTTTTTGTGAATGATATTCCCATAATTCTTTCCACTAAGGAAGATTTTGGAGAAAACTATACTAACTATCCTTTGAAAACAGTTCGGTTCAAGAAAGTTGTAAAGCAAATTTTGAAAGGAAATTTACTTTATGTGAACCTTTATCATCCCGATGAAAATAAGCTGCTTAAGTTGTTATTCAAAAAAATAAAGGTAATCACCGCAGCAGGTGGTTTGGTGGTAAATCAGAATAAAGAGATCCTTTTTATTTACAGAAATAAAAGGTGGGACCTGCCTAAAGGTAAAACCGAGAAAAGAGAAAGCATAGAATCTTCTGCCATTCGCGAAGTAGAGGAGGAGACCGGTGTACAGGACCTTGAGATAACCAGATTCATCACCAAGACCTATCATGTTTTTAGAAGAAAAGGTAAGCTAAGATTAAAGGAAACCTACTGGTATGAAATGTATACCGAATTCGACGGCGAACTTGTGCCTGAATTAAGTGAAGGTATCAAAAAAGCGAAATGGAAGGACTACGATAAGGTTCAAAAGGCCCTTAAAAAATCCTATGCTAACATAAAAATGTTATTCCCGGATAATTATCTATCGGGGGAGTCTGAAAATTGGGTAGCGTAGATGGGATCTTTCATAATGTTCCGACCGTTTGTGCAGCCAATCCAGCTGGGCATACCAGTTGCTGTTAAAGTCTTCATCGGTTCTTTTCTTTTCCTCGAATTTCTCTCGTAATTCATCATTTCTCTGAAGAAGTTCTTTTGCCTTATCCTCAAATACATAGGGTGAAAAGCCTTCTTTTTGCTGAAGTACGGTATCAAAGAAGTTCCAGTTAAAGAAGGAGTCGGTAGCCTCTGGCTCCAGCATTTCTATAAGATACCTGGCACCATCCTGAAAAGTGGTGACCAGATAATCACCTTTTCTGAATTCAATTTCTTCAACAGATCTGCTAACTTTTGTATTCCGGTGAGGATAATGCCCCTCATAAGCATAATCTGAGGTTTCAAAATCCTCTATTTTATATACTTCAACCTCAATTACAGTGTCCTGATCGATCTTCTTCATTTTGATCTGGTTCATTTTCAATCTCTCTATCACCTGCCACCATCCCTGCGGGATAATATATGCTCTAGGGATCTCAATTTCCTTGGTTACCTTAAAGTTGTCGTAATATTCTATCTCTTTTGTAAAAGGTTTATTTCTGTCGTATTTCAATCGTTCCGCACCTGTAACTTCACTGGGTTTATATTCTCCTTCATATCCCTTAAAATCCCTTTTTGAAGGATTTTCCAAATCAGGTTCAAACTTCAGATTGTAATTCCTGTCAGTGAGATATTTTCTTTTTGCCTGATTTCGCAGATCCTTAATGATCCCGACTTCAGAATCGGTGATGCGGATCATAGAAACCATGAGTTCGTAGGTGCCTTTCACCCTTTTTTCGTAAGGTTTCAACATATGGGTTTCCACCATCATCCCTAAAGTATTCCATAAAGTAGTATAACCCGTAGAATACCTTGGATAATCCATGAATTGGGTAAAACCTGATTCTGGAACCTCGTTAAATACGTTCACGTAAGGAGTAATATCCCAGTCCTTTTTCCTCAGGGAATCTTCCAAAGCCGGTCTTAACTTTGTATCCAGGTATTTTCCTAGATTACCTCCCAGTTTATTATGTTGGGTGAAGAGATGGGTAAGGGTATATTGATAATCAGCTCCGTTACTTACATGGTTATCAATAAATACATCAGGATCAAGCTTATGGAAAATCCTATAGAATGTTTTAATGTTTTTTGTGTCTGCCTTGGCAAAATCCCGGTTTAGATCATAATTCCTAGCATTACCACGGAAACCATATTCTTTTGGGCCATTCTGATTTGTTCGTGTTGAAGAGTTTCTGTTCAAAGCACCGCCAACATTAAAAACAGGTATGGTCGCTATCACCGTATTTTTTGGGGATGTTATAGAGTCTCCCGCCAGATCACGAAACAACATCATGGTGGCATCTATTCCATCACTTTCTCCTGGATGAATCCCATTATTAATCAAAATAATATTATGAGTCTCTTTTAGCTTTTCCAGGTCGATGTCTGGATTAGGATTAAAAATGGCAAGATGCAGAGGAAGTCCGCTATCTGTTTTCCCGATTTCTTCTATTGTTATACTAGGATAGGCTTCGGCCAACTGGGAGTAATATTCTATAATTTCAGGATAGGTAGCCGTTTCGGTTCCACCGGATTTTTCGAATCTGGTTTCAAAATCATACTCTTTGATCAACCTGTATTTAGAAAAATCACAAGATATCAGGCACACACAAAGCCCAAGGATCATTGAAAGTTTTTTCATAAAATTTTCTGAAAGTCCAGCTGTAAACTTAAAGAAAAAACCCTTAATCTACCTAAGAATCCTTTTGTTTATGGGATTTTTATAAGGTTCTTAATCAAAAATCTGGATACTGTTAACCAAGTTTTCAAAAACTGATGTAGCTAAAATTAATAATTTGCCAGGTTATGTATTCTTACTTTGTCTGACCCAAATTTACTCACTGAAAAGGAGGTCTTTCAGTAACTAAAGTATTATTTATAACTTTCGAAAAATTAAAAACCCTGCGGTCTTATAGGATCATTACTAAGCTATTCAGATCGGGTTTATTCCCGATTATCATAAATAGCTGTGATCTGATAAAAATATTGACCGCCCAAATAAAAAAATTGTTTTGATAAAATATATTCTTGCCTTTTTCATTTTTCTGTGCGTCACTCAGAGCTACATCGCCCAGGATCTAACTGGTCGGGTATTAGCTGCAGAAACAGGTGAAAAGCTATCCGATGTATCTGTGAAGAACCTTAATACCGGGAAAATTGAAATCACGGATATCAATGGTTATTTCCATTTTGAAGAGATCGATTTTCCAGTTAGACTGGAATTTTCCTATGTAGGATATGCTACACAGATTAAAAACATTAAAAGCCCGGATAAGGATTTCACGATCCGACTTCAAAAGGAAATTGGACAACTTTCCGAAGTTATCCTGCGCAGTTCAAATATTCCGCAAGAATTAAAAAGAACTCCGGCTGCTGTTAGCCTTATTTCAGAAAGCGAACTGGACAGGACAGATAACTTCAATCTGGTTCAGAATCTTAATTATGTACCTGGTGTATTTGTAAACCAGGGGGCTTTGAACACAAATAAGATTAATATTCGTGGGGTTGGTTCAAGAGCTCAGTATTCTACTAATCGGATAAAAGCTTATATCAATGGAATTCCTCTTACTACTGCTGAGGGAGAACTAACCCTGGATGATTTTGATCCTGAATATCTGGATAGGATAGAAATATATAAGGGTCCAGTTTCCTCTACATTTGGAGCAGGCTTAGGAGGCTCCATAAACCTATACACTAAAAGGAACCGGCAGGAACAAACATCTGTCGGGGGGGAATTCAGTTACGGTAGTTTCAATACCAGTAAGTCCAGGGCTAATATTTCCTATGTTAAAGACAGTATGGATATATCCATAAATTATAATAATGTTCGTAGTGATGGATACAGAGATAATGGGCAATACGATAGGATTTCCCTCCTTGGAAATGCAGGTATAACCACGAAATCAGGCAATCATTGGTCTTTTTTGTTCTCCACCACAAATCTTAAGGCTTATATACCTAGTTCCTTAAGTGAGGAGGATTTTAGGAATAATCCTCAAAAAGCGGCTTTCACCTGGGGGAGGTCTGCAGGTTATGAGTCTTACGACAAAAACATTTTCGGGGTCTCTTATGAGCATAATTTTTCAAAAGAACTAAATAACCAGACCTCCTTGTTCTATACCCATTGGGATGGCTATGAGCCACGTCCTTTTGATATCCTGGATGATGAAAGAAGCTCAATAGGTTTTCGTACCAAATTCAATTACAGGACAAGCATGGTTGGAAAAAACGCAGAATTCAGTTTTGGAGCAGAGTCGATGTTCGAATGGTATGAAACTCTGACCTACGAAAATAATTATCAGGGAACTGAGCCGCCAAGGAGTGTACAGGGGGATCGGTTAAGTTTTAATGAGCAATATCGAAATTATTTGAATCTATTTGCCCAGATGAATCTAGAACTTACTTCCAGGTTAATTTTTGAGGCAGGACTTAATTTTAATAATACCAGCTATGAATTAACCGATAGATTTCCAGAAGATGAGGTAGACCAGTCCGGAAATTATGGTTTCGATTCGGTTTTTTCACCTAGGATTGGTCTTAACTTCGAGGCTTTTAACGAAAAATTTCTCTATGCTTCGGTTAGTCATGGATTCTCCACGCCTACGGTTGCCGAAACTCTTACTCCAGAAGGTTTGATAAATACCGATCTTCAAACCGAAACCGGGCTTAATTATGAAGTTGGTTTTAAGGGAAACTGGTTTAATAACAGGCTGTATACCGAATTGAATCTGTATACCATTCAAATTAGGAATCTGCTTGTGGCACGCAGGGTGGGTCAAGACCAGTATGTAGGTGTTAATGCCGGTAAGGCAGACAGAAATGGAATTGAATTCACCTCAGTTTACCGCAGCTCCCTGGCCGGTGAGATCAATATGAATCTCTTTCTAAATTCCAATTTCAATTTTTTCAGCTTCGATAAATTCATTGACCAAGGTGAAAATTACTCCGGAAATGAAATTCCCGGGTCTCCTGAATATATGATTAGTCCAGGAGCTGAATTCCAATTCAGGAATTATTCTTTTAATTTAAATTATCAAGCCTTCGGAGGAATGGCCCTGGATGATGCCAATACTCAGTATACAGATCCTTATCAACTGCTAAATCTAAAACTTGCCTATCAAAGACAGTTTTTAAAAGGTTTTGATTTTAAAATTGAATTAGGAGCTAATAATCTTTTTGATGAAAAATATGCTGCAAGTGTGGTTACCAATGCAGTAGGTTTTGGGGGATCGGCGCCGAGATATTACTACCCCGGGAATCCTCGAAACTATTATGGAGCTATCAGCTTAAAATACAGTCTTTGATAAGGTCAATTTCGACAGGATTATTTTTTTCTAACTACATCGGGAACCATAAATTCATAATTGCCACCAAATTGAATTACATCCCTTACAACTGTCGATGAAATATGTGCTTTTCCCGAACTGGAGATAAGGAATACACTTTCTATTCCCGACATTTTAAAGTTCGTCTGGCCAATCGCTTTCTCAAATTCAAGATCCTGGGCATTACGAAGGCCGCGGAGTATAAAGCCGGCGTTTTGGGATTTACAAAAATCTACGGTAAGTCCATTGTAGGTCTCAACTTTAATCCTATTCTCATTTTCGTAGGTTCTTTTTAGGAAATCTAACCTTTCCTCCAGGCTAAACATATATTTCTTACTGGAATTGGTTCCTATAGCGAGAATGATCTCATCAAAGAGGGGTAGTGCCCTGTCGATTATATCTGTATGCCCCAATGTTAAAGGATCGAATGAGCCCGGAAATACTGCTTTTTTCATAATTTAAATATAGAGATTTCTTTCGGAAAAATAATTTTCATGATTTTTGGATTTTTCTCGTTTCATTTCTGGAAAAGAGTATTTTTGAAGCTTTTTAATTTTCAGATGAAGAAATTACAAATTTTAATTTTCTGCCTGTTCATAACAGGTATAACAGTTGCCCAGGAACAGGATCTTGAGCAGGAAATCAAGAACTATTCCAGTTCTAAGAGTCAGTTGATCGTTAACGGCAGGAAACTTCTTCTGGATAATTTTATGGCCGGTGATATTGCCAAGGTTCGCGAAGTGAAAGATTATTTACTGGAAGAGCTGGAGGATAAGGATTATTTAGTTCTTTATCCGGGAGAAGAATGGCTCTTAAATTATTGGACAGGTGAATATTACGCTTTATTGAGTTCTCTTCTAGAATTTAATGAGGAAAAATATGCTGAATACAGCAGAAAGATTCTACCGCTTCAGGATCAGTTGTTTCTCAAGCTTTCAGAGCGTTCATTAGATAATATCGAAAAACTTGAGGCTGATATAACTGGTTCTACACTCGAACAGGAGCAAAAAGATTTCCTGGTTCTACATCTGAATTATATGGTTTCCGGAGCTCCTTTAAATGTAATTTCCCAGGATGATATAAATAAGATGGCCGATCTTTACCTTGAAAATCACCCAAAGGGTGATCTGCATGATTATGTGAAAAATAATATAAGGTTCAAATTAAAAGCTTCAGACTGGGGATTTGGTTTCGAATTCTTTACAGGTTTTGGAATGTTTACAGGTTCCTTGAGCGATCAGTATAATAACCATGGAAACCTTGGTGTTGCTTTTGACCTGGAATATAAAAAGTTCACTCTTTTTCTGCGTAATTATATAGGATTCAGTAAAACTCTAAAGGATCGTGAATTTCAACAGGGAATTTGGGAAGAAGGATCTTCAGTGATGGTGTATCTTCCAGAGGCTTCCATTGGCTACACAGTTTTGGAGAACAATAAATTAAAATTGAGTCCATTTGCGGGTATAGGCGGTGCGGCCGTCAGTGCAATAGACGCCGATATTGAGGAAAGGCCCGAACTTGATGATCTTCAGGTGGGATTTTCCACCTCTTATACTTTAGGACTAAACCTAAACATGAAATTAGGCTGGGAAACCGGAGCACTTATTCCGAACAATAAGACCTATTGGTTCGTAAGGTTACGATATGGATATACCATACCGGGATTCGATGAAGTTCCAGGTTATGAAGGTAATGTTCATACTCTTACCATTGGGATAGGAGGGATCTACCGGGCAGTAAAAAGGGATCTGTAATATCTTTAACCTTTTAATGCTGCTTCTATAGCACTTCCAAAAAGTTCTTTTAAACTTATTCCTGCCTTTTCTGCCTGTTGGGGTAAAATACTGGCCTGACTAATTCCCGGGGTTGTGTTCATCTCTATAAAATGCGGTTCACCGTTGTGGAATATGAATTCAGATCTTGTGAATCCTTTCATCTTTAATTTCCTGTATATCATTTTAGCCAGGTCCTGCACCTTTGCGGTATCTTCTTCTGAAATCCTGGCCGGAGTGATCTCCTGGGATTTACCAAGATATTTCGCTTCGTAGTCAAAGAATTCACCATCAGGAACGATTTCGGTAACCGGAAGGGCCATGACCTCTCCATTGTATGTGATAACACCTACAGAAACTTCGGTGCCATCTAAGAAAGATTCCACTATTGCCTCATTGTCTTCGCTAAAGGCATTTTTTGCGGCGTCCATGAACTCATCCTTATGTTTTACTTTAGTGACTCCAAAGCTGCTTCCGGCGCGATTTGCTTTTACAAAACAAGGGAGTCCTACTTTTTCTATGATCACATCTGGATCGATGTCATCTTCCTTATTTAAAAAATAATTCCTTGCGGTCTTTATACCATAAGGCCTAAGAACACTAATTAGATCTCTCTTATTGAAAGTAAGTGCTGCCTGATAATAATCACAACTGGTTTGAGGAATACCTATTAGTTCCAGGTAAGCTTGCAAAAGTCCATTTTCTCCAGGAGTTCCGTGGATAGTATTGAAAACGCAATCGAAACTAATGATTTTTCCATCAATGCTTACAGTAAAATTACTTTTGTTAATGGGATAGGGAGTATCATCTTCTGCTACAACGAACCATTCGCTTTGAAGTATATGAACTCTATAAGGCTCATATAGGTCTCGGTCAAGATTTTTGTAAACGATATTACCACTATTAATGGAAATGCGATATTCGCTCGAATATCCCCCCATGGCGATCGCAATTTTTTTCTTCATGTTCAATATATCCGGTTAGAAGTCGTTAAACAAAAATATCACTAAAAAGGGCAGGTACCAAAACCAAAGGGTTTTATATCTTTGCCCATTATCTTTTTTCAAACTATGGGATTATTCAGGTTTATATTCAGTAAGACATTTTTGATCCAGATCGTTCTGGCAATCATTGTTTTAATAGTATTGTCTTTCTTAACGATGCGTTGGTTGGATTATTCTACCAATCAGGATCAAAGGATCGAAGTTCCGGATCTTGCAAAAATGAATCTGGATTTGGTTGAAGAACAGCTGGATGAACTCGACCTAAAATATGAAATACTGGATTCTGCTAATTTTAATCCTGATTTCCCAAGGTATTCCGTTATAGACCAGGTTCCTGCACCAGGGAAATTCGTAAAGGAAGATAGAAAGATCTACCTCACACTTAATCCTTCAGGATACAGAAAAATTCGCATCCCTGATGATCTTATAAGGAAAACGAGAAGACAGGTTGAACCTACCTTAAGATCGCTCGGATTCAAAATTGGAGAAATTACATATAAACCAGACATCGCTAATAATGCTGTTCTGGAGTTAAGGCATAACGGCAGAAAAATAGAACCTGGAGATGTATTGACGAAAACCTCGGTAATAGATCTCGTACTAGGAGACGATAGTGGTAGGTATGATAATGGGAATAAAGAGAATACAGGTGCAGAGGAACCCGAAAAAGAAAACGAAATAGATGAGTTCTAAGAAAGACCAGAGAGAAGAGATTGATGAACAGGAAGAGGACGAGAGTCTCTACGAACATCATAAATTTGTTGCGGAGGTAGGGCAGAAACCCTTAAGAGTGGATAAATACCTGATGAATTTTATCGAAAACGCTACCAGGAATAAAATTCAGAAAGCAGCAAAAAGTGGGAACATCTATGTAAATAACCAAACCGTAAAGCAAAACTATAAGGTAAAGGCAGGAGATGTGGTTCAGGTAATGTTCGAGCATCCTCCTTATGAATATCTTCTTGTTCCGGAAGACATTCCTTTAGATATAATCTACGAAGACGATGTTCTGCTTGTGGTAAACAAGTCTGCAGGAATGGTCGTGCATCCCGGACACGGGAATTATAGCGGAACCTTGATCAATGCATTGGTTCATCACTTTGATAATCTTCCTAAAAATAGTAGTGAACGGCCTGGGCTGGTACATAGAATAGATAAAGACACCAGTGGATTACTTGTAATAGCCAAGACAGAAGAAGCCATGGCACATCTTTCCAAACAGTTCTTTGACAAGACCAGCGAGAGGGAATATATCGCCCTCGTATGGGGAAATGTAGAAGAAGATGAAGGCACTATTGAAGGTAACATAGGCCGAAACCCTAAAAACAGATTACAGAATATCGTCTATGAAGGGGACGAAGCTGAGAATGGAAAACCCGCTGTTACACATTATAAGGTGATTGAGCGTTTTGGATATGTTACTTTGGTTTCCTGTAAACTGGAGACCGGAAGAACACACCAGATAAGGGCTCATATGAAATATATAGGACATACGCTTTTTAACGATGAACGTTATGGAGGTGATAAGATCCTTAAAGGAACCACCTTTACGAAATACAAACAATTCGTAGATAACTGTTTTAAGATACTGCCAAGGCAGGCACTGCATGCCAAAACACTTGGTTTCACTCACCCTGCAACTCAAAAATGGATTAGCTTTAATTCTGATCTTCCCCAAGATATGGTGGACTGTATAGAGAAATGGAGAGGTTACGCTAAGAATCAAAAGGAATTTCTGGATCAGGTATAATCTGAATTGTTCGGTTCAGGATTAAAGTTTTTGATAGGCCAGAAGCATGGTGTTGGGAAATTTTGAATTCCATGCAGGCGCTGTTGAATAAGTCTATGATCTATGCTTCTTTTATAAGTGACTTCTATTGATCTATAGGAAACAAGTTCCAGGGAAGTTTTAGTTTTTCCCCTTATCATTTATCTTTGGTAGAAAATAATCGAAAGAGATGAAAATTGTCGTTTCCCCGGCTAAAACGCTGGATTATGAATCAAAATTACCAACCAACAGAGGAACTCAGCCTGAGTTTCTTGATACTGCAGCTAAACTTAACAGGAAGCTAAGCAGGCAAAGCAAAAAGGAGATCTCTGAACTGATGTCCATTAGTGATAAGCTAGCCGATCTTAATTATACCAGGTATCAGGAATTCGAGGAAGATCATGATAAGAAAAATTCCCGTCCTGCGGTTTACGCTTTTGACGGAGACGTATATGCAGGTCTGGATGCTTATACCATTCCTACAGAAAAGCTTGATCGCTTACAGGATACTTTAAGAATCCTTTCCGGGATGTATGGTATTCTTAGGCCTTTGGACCTTATCCAACCTTACCGATTAGAGATGGGAACCTCTATTGGCATCGAAAGGAAAAAGAACCTGTATGAAGTATGGCAGCAAAAGATCACAAGCTACCTGAACAGTGAGCTTGAAGATGGAGAGCTTTTCCTTAACCTGGCCAGTAATGAATACTTTAAGGCGGTAAACGAGGAAAAGCTCAAAGTGCCTGTAATATCCCCTGTTTTTAAAGATTTTAAAAACGGTAAATTAAAAATAATCAGTTTTTACGCCAAAAAAGCCAGGGGCTCCATGGTAAGATACATTATCGATAAGGATTGCCAGAGCCTTGATGACGTAAAGGGGTTCGATTATGAAGGCTACCGATTTAGCGAAGAACATACTGAAAAAGAAGGAGAGCCCGTATTTATTAGATAGGTAGTATTATATCTCATTCTGCTTAAAATCTTTTAGAATTTTCTACTATTCTATAATTCAAAAATCAACTATAATTGAAACTTTTTCATCATAGACATCCTTTTCCTCCATTCATTCCAGAAAATGCATCTAAGCTTATTGTAGGAACCTTGCCCCCTCCAAGATTTACCAAAAGGCAGCTGAGAGAAGACGATGTTGATTTTTGTTATGGAAGTGGAGATGGTCTTTTATGGATCATCCTTGACAGGATTTTTGATCTTGGACTTAAATTCGAGAACACAGAAGAAGCCGTAGAACAGCGTAAAAAATTCTTAGTGCAGAAGGGAATTGGAGTGTGTGATATCGTAGAGAGCAGTAGGAGGGATAAGATTGATGCATCCGATCTGGGAATGCAAAAGGTTGAATTAAGAGATATGATCAAAATCCTAAGAGAAAATCCCTCCGTAGAAACTTTGCTTTTTATGGGAGGAAATTCCAGAAACGGACCTGAATATTTTTTCAGGAAATGCCTAAGAGAATCAGATCACGATATTAAACTGAAGGTAATCTCGAATAAATCACCCAGAATTCATCAATTTGTGCTTGATGGCAGATTAATTAAAACCGTTTCACTCATAGCTCCTTCAGGTGCGGCTAATATCGCAGTTGGGAGTACTGAATTATATAAAGAAATGAAAAGGAAAAACCCTGAATTCAATACAATTGATTTCAGGGTTTTACAATACAAAGAGTTCTTTTGAACTGCTATTGTAATTCTTTCTTTTCCTGATCGGCAAGCGTGGTAGGCTTTATTTTAAATTTTTTACGTTTAGGCCTTAATTTTCCACTGGTACCGATAGCAATTTTGCCACGTTTGGTTTTTTTATCACCTTTTCCCATGGCTATTTTTTGTTCTTTTGGTCACGAATAGTATCCTCATCGAAATCTACTTCGTTGTGATCTACATCTCGATCGCCTAATCCACCGGTTAGTGGATCGTTTTCACTTTTTCTGCGATCTTTTTTTCCTCTGTGTTTATCTTCAATTGGTCCTCCCATAATAGTAAATTTTTAGGTTCTCTCTAAAATAAGGAGAAATCGAAAAAAAACCTGCCAAGAGCTTGTTACAATTAGGTTAAAGCTTTAACATTTTTTATAAACGAAGAGATTCCTTCTATCCCTTCTTTTTCAATATTCTTAATGAAAGCACTTCCTATGATGGCTCCCTTAGCGTACTGGGTTGCCTGGTTGAAGGTTTCGTTATCCTTAATGCCAAAACCAACAATTTGAGGGTTCTTTAGTTCAAGGTCGTTTATCCTTTCGAAATATTCTCGCGTACTATCCCCAAAGCCAGTAGTGGATCCTGTAACACTTGCACTACTAACCATATAAATAAACCCATCAGAAATAGAATCAATGAATTTTATCCGTTCATCTGAGGTTTGTGGAGTGATAAGGAAGATATTCACCAAACCATATTTTTCGAACAAGGCTTTATATTTCTCATTATAGACGTCTACCGGAAGATCAGGAATGATTAATCCGTCAATACCGGTTTCCTGACATTTTTTACAAAATTCCTCTACACCAAATTGCAGCATTGGGTTAAAGTAGCCCATAATGATCAATGGTATGTCTACCTTATTTCTTATGCCTTTAAGCTGACTAAAAAGTTTTTTAGTAGTCATACCGTTCTTCAGTGCCTTGGTAGAGCTTTCCTGGATTGTAGGCCCATCTGCCAGTGGATCGCTGAAGGGAAGACCAATCTCTATAAAATCAACACCACTTTCTTCGAGTTCAGTAATGATCTTTTCGGTATCATTAATTTCCGGGAATCCTGCGGTAAAATATATGGAAAGCAGTTTATGGTCTGCCTTTAGTTTTTCTTTAATTCGGTTCATCATTCAATATCTATTTTAAACAGTAGTCAAACCGTATCGCATAATCTTAATTTGTTATAATATTTAGCAGTCGAGTCCGTATTAAAGATTAAAATACTCAATATAGGTATCAAGATCCTTGTCGCCTCTTCCCGAAAGATTCACCACCACGATGTCATCTTCCTTGAACTTTCTGTGTTCAAAGACAGCAAATGCATGAGAAGTTTCTATCGCGGGAATTATTCCTTCCAATTTTGCGAGCTCGAGACCGGCTTTCATCGCATCTTCATCAGTTATACTTATAAATTCACCTCTCCCACTGGTAAAAAGATTGGCATGCATGGGACCTACTCCTGGATAATCGAGTCCGGCTGATATGCTGTAAGGTTCTGTGATCTGTCCGTCGCCGGTTTGCATCAGGAGCGTTTTACTACCATGAATTATCCCGATTTTTCCCAGGGCAGAAGTGGCAGCGCTCTCTCCCGAATCTATGCCTTTTCCTGCCGCTTCAACGGCTATGATTCCAACATCTGGATTATCAAGGTAATGATAATAAGCTCCCGCAGCATTACTTCCACCTCCAACGCAAGCAATAACATAATCAGGATCTTGCGTACCTTCCTTTTCTTTAAGCTGATATTTGATCTCTTCAGAAATTACTGCCTGAAACCGTGCGACCATGTCAGGATAAGGATGTGGCCCAACCACAGAGCCAATGATATAATGGGTGTCTAATGGGTTATTTATCCAGTCGCGAATAGCTTCGTTGGTGGCATCCTTTAAGGTCCTGCTTCCAGATTTAGCGGGGATCACTTTGGCTCCAAGCATTTTCATGCGCGCGACATTGGGAGCCTGCCTGGAAATATCGATCTCGCCCATATAAACGATGCATTCCAGCCCCATCAAAGCACAGACGGTCGCAGTGGCCACCCCATGCTGTCCTGCACCTGTTTCTGCGATGATCCTTTTTTTTCCTAATTTCTGAGCCATAAGGATCTGCCCTATGGTATTGTTTACTTTATGTGCGCCGGTATGGCAGAGATCCTCTCTCTTTAAGTAAACCTTAGTGCCATACTTTTCGCTGAACCTTTTTGCGTAAAACAGCGGGGTAGGACGCCCTACATATTCTTTGAGTAAATCTTTAAATTCTTTCTGAAAAGACTCCTCTTTCATGATGTCCAGGTACTTTGATCGTAATTCCTCTACATTAGGATACAGCATTTCTGGAATGTATGCGCCGCCAAATTCTCCGTAATATCCCTTTTCATCAACCTGATAGCTCATGTTATAAATTTATTTGGGTTTTAAATTCTTTAAGTTCCTTTAGTTTTTTAAGGCCGGGCTTAAGTTCGAACTTGCTGTTTACATCAATTGCGTAAAGTAATCCGGGTTTTCCTAATCTAAAAAAGTGATTCTTTAGTTCAGCAATAGCCTTACCATGCTCCGGGCCTATCCCTCCACTAAGGAAAAATGGAGTATTCGAGGGATAATCCTTCAGGATTTGCCAGTCGAATGCGACTCCGTTTCCACCCTTCAAAATTCCTTTGGTATCAAATAGAAAGTAATCTACTAATCCTTCATAGGGTTTGATCTCCTGAAAGTCGAAATTCTCTCCCACAGAAAATACTTTTATAAATTCCGGGGTGTTCCTTCGCTTTTGCAGTTCTACCTTAAGGTCTTTGCAAAAGGCTGCAGATTCCTCTCCATGGAGCTGAATTGCATTCAAGGAATGTTGAGATACCTTAGCCAAAACCTCTTTTATGGAAGGATTTACAAAAACTCCTGTTTTCTTAATTTCCGGAGCAATATTTGGAAGTTCCTCATTGAAAAACCTGGGAGATTTGTCATAAAAAATAAATCCCATATAATCGGGTTGAAGTTCAGCAACCTGCATAATATTTCCTGGTTGTTGCATTCCGCAAACCTTAAGGCTTAACCCTGAACTTTGCCCTGAAGCTGGTGTTATCAGGGTTTTTGCTTTTCTGTTATTATTCATTTTAAGAAGTCGATTTTAATTGACCAATAAATTCTTTTGCTGCTTTTCCCGGATTATCGGTTTTCATGAAATTCTCTCCAATAAGAAAACCTTTAAATCCATAATTCTTAAGATCTGCGATGGCCTTTGTACTGCTTATTCCACTTTCCGAAACTTTCACGAAATTTGAAGGAATCAGTTCAGACAATCTTTTTGAATTTGCAATGTCTACCTCGAAGGTTTTAAGATTTCTGTTATTAACACCAATCATATCGGTATTTACCTCAATGGATTTGTTTAGTTCTTCTTCGTTATGTATTTCAAGTAAAACGTCCAGACCTAAGCGCTTTGCTGAATCCGCAAGATAAGTTAATTGTTTTTCGTTTAAAACTGCCGCAATTAATAAAATAGCATCTGCGCCAAAAGCCTTTGCCTCATAAATTTGATATTCATCGATTATGAATTCTTTCCTGAGGATTGGAATATCTACAGAGGCTCTGGTATAGATGAGATCTTCAAGTGATCCTCCAAAATACTTTCCATCAGTAAGGACTGAAATGCCTGAAGCGCCTGCCTCTTCATATCCTTTAACTACCTCCTGTACATTGAGGCTTTGATTTATTACAGACCTGGAAGGAGACCTTCTTTTATGTTCTGCAATTATGCCTGATGAGGTTTGGAGTTTTTTGGAAAGTGAAATGGTCTGTCTTTCAAAAAGCACACTCCGCTCCAATTGCTCCAGGGGAATCAGTTCTTTTTTTATCTCTACTTCTTTATACTTATCAGCAATTATTCTATCAAGGATATTCATATATATTACTTTTTAGGATCTGCTCAGATCGAGAAGTTTTTTGAATGTTTGATATGCTTTACCCGACTCTAAAGATTCTTTAGCAGCGATAAAACCCTCTTGAGGACTCAAATTTCTTGAAGTGGCAATCGCCATTCCAGCATTTGCGCAAACCACATCGTTTTGGGCTTTGGATCCTTCTCCCTTCAAGATGCTCGTTAATATTTTTGCAGAACTTTCGATGGAGCCTCCTCCAACAATTTCAGATTCCTTCAATTTTGAGACTCCGAAATCTGAGGCTTTCAGGATGCTTTCAGAATTATTCCGAATGCATTTGGTTTCCCCGGTTAGGGAGATCTCATCATAACCATCCAGGGCATGAAGTATTGTATAATTCTTATCAGTATTCTGATACAGATAAGCGTACATTCTGGCTAACTCCAGGTTAAACACTCCCACGAGTTGATTCTTTGGGAATGCAGGGTTCACCATTGGTCCAAGCATATTAAAGAATGTTTTAACTGCTAGACCTTTTCTAACCGGAGCTACATTTTTCATGGCAGGATGAAATAAGGGAGCATGAAGTATACAGATGTTGGCCTCGTCTATACATTTTTCTAAAAAGCCAGCATCATTGCTAAACTTGATCCCGAGAAACTCCATAACGTTTGAACTACCGCTAACCGAAGAAACGCCATAGTTCCCATGCTTTGCAACTTTAACTTCTGCGCCGGCTGTAACAAAGGAAGAAGTAGTGGAGATGTTGAAAGTGTCTTTTCCATCCCCTCCGGTACCACATAGATCAACGGCCTCGTATCCTGAAAGATCCACTTTTATACAAAGTTCGAGCAATGCATCACGGAAACCTGCAAGTTCTTCAATAGTTATACTACGCATCATATATACCGTTAGGAATGCTGCGATCTGGGTTTCACTATATTTTCCTTCCGAAATATTGAAAATTACCTGTTTTGCTTCTTCTCTGGAAATAGTTTCATGGCCAATTAGCCGGTTAAGTAATTCTTTCATGTTATTTTTCGTGCTC
>CAYWAB010000007.1:18186-33671 GCA_964456105.1 uncultured Christiangramia sp.
TTAAACGGGTTTTTTGTTTACAGCTTTGTGGTTTTTTTTTTCTTCAACTTTTTTAAGGAAATCGTATTCAACCCAATTCTGAATCATCTTTTTTCCTTCTGGTGTTAAAACAGATTCAGGATGAAATTGCACTCCACGAACATCATAATCAACATGCCTAAGAGACATGATCTCACCTTTTTCATCATAACTGGTAACCTGCAAAGTCTCTGGTAGCTTCTTATCCACTACCCAGGAATGATACCTGCCAACCTGGAGTTCATTTCTTAATCCTGTGAAAATGTACTCGTCTTCTACGAATAGTCTTATGGTGGTTGCAACTCCGTGATATACCTCATCTAAATTGTTCAAAGTCCCTCCATAGACTTCACCTATGGCCTGCATCCCGAGGCAAACTCCTAGTATACTTTTACTGGATCCGTATTTCTCGATAATGGGTTTTAATAAACCGGCTTCATCTGGAATACCCGGCCCCGGTGATAACAGGATTTTATCAAACTCTGCTACCTCTTCGATCTCGAGCTGGTCATTTCTCTTTACTACTACCTTGCAATCAAGTTCTTCTAGATAATGGACCAAATTATATACAAAGGAGTCGTAATTATCTATTACTAATATCTTTTTCATCTCTTTCATTCTAAATTTCTTCAGCAATTTCGAGGGCCTTTGTTAACGCTCCCAGTTTATTATATACTTCCTGTAATTCATTTTCCGGTTTAGATTCGGAAACTATCCCTGCTCCAGCCTGATAGTGTAATTGATGATTTTTGCTTACAAAGGATCTTATGATAATGGCATGGTTGAAATTGCCTTCAAAATCCATGAATCCAATGGCGCCACCATAGGCGCTGCGATTTACATTTTCAAGTTTCTCAATCAGTTGTAAGGCCATAGGTTTTGGTGCCCCGCTTAAAGTTCCTGCTGGAAAGGTGTCGGCTACGATCTGTGGAGTGGGAACTTCGGAGTCGATTTTACCTGTTACTTTACTTACCAGGTGAATGACATGGGAAAAAAATTGGATCTCACGATAGGTTTCCACTTTTACATCGCTTCCATTTCTGCTTAGATCATTCCTGGCAAGATCTACCAACATAACATGTTCTGAATTTTCCTTTTGGTCGGCGGCTAGTTCTTTCGCAATGACCGCATCTTTCTCATCGTTTCCGGTTCTTTTAAAAGTTCCTGCTATCGGATGAATCTCTGCCCGGCCTTTATTCACTATCAGCTGAGCTTCCGGACTACTACCAAATATTTTGAAATCCCCGTAATCAAAATAAAATAAATAGGGTGAAGGATTTACATTCCGTAATGCCCTGTAAACATTAAATTCGTCACCCTTGAATTTCTGAGAGAAACGTCGGGATAGCACGATCTGAAAAACATCACCGCGATGACAATGCTCTTTTGCTTTTTCCACCACCGACTTATATTCCGAATCAGTAAGATTTGAAACAGGAGATACTGATCTTTTGAAATTATAAGAAGCAAAATTCTTTGCTTTAAGGAGCTGTTCTATCTCATCAAGTTTTTCTTGTGAATTATAGCTGTGATCGAAGATATAAGCTTCATTCTTAAAATGATTGATGGCAATGATATTCTGGTAGACCGCGTAATAGATATCAGGAATTTCCAGATCCTTTTCTTTTCTTTTTACATTTACTTTTTCAAAATACCTTACAGAATCGTAAGCGATATAGCCAAAAAGACCATTATTTATAAACTTAAAATCTGAGGAGTCCGTTTTGAATTCTTTAGAAAATTTCTGGATTTCGGCCGGTATATTGGTATCTTCATCAACTTTAAAGTTTGTAGAAGATCCATCAGGCATCTGGATATTTATCTCCTCGTTCTGTACCCGGAAAGAAGCAATTGGGTTACAGCATATGTAAGAAAAGCTATTATCGCTAGCATGATAGTCGCTACTTTCCAGTAACAAACTATTCGGATACTTATCCCTTAATTTCAAATAAATGCTTACAGGAGTAATTGTGTCTGCAAGTATTTTTCGGTATTTGGTTCTTAATTCGAACATTATAAGTTGATTTAGTACAATAAAAAAAGGCTTGTCGTGAGACAAGCCTTATATTTCTTCTATAATTGAATGGCAGTTTAGCTCACGAAGTTCTACGTAAGTTATTCCACCACCAGTTATGTCCTTTAATTATTAACATGGCTTCAAATATAGAAATGAAATTTTTCTAATCAAACAATTTTTAATTAAAAATCCCGGAATTGGGAGATTCCGGGATGATAATTAGAATTTAAGTGTTACGTCAAGATCAAAGTTGTCATAGATAGTCTTGTCTCCAAGGTTATCAAAGAAACTTCCAGATCCATATCTTACATTGTATTTTGATCTGTCGATAGTAAGCTCTGTAGAAGCTGTATCTCCATTCATAGTAAGATCAAAGGTAATTGGGTGAGTTTCATTTTTAATAGTAAGGTCTCCCACAATTCCGTATTTACCATTTCCTTTTGATGCAGCACTAGTGATCACAAGTTTTGCTGTTGGATGTTTTTCCACACCAAAGAAATCTTCAGACTTTAAATGTCCTTCAAGTTTTCCCTTGTTTTCGCCGGTAAGATCTGTTACCTCGATAGAACTCATGTCCATAACAAATTCTCCTCCTACAATCTTATCATTTTCCATCATCAGGTAACCACTTTCCAACTGGATGGTACCGTTATGTGATCCTGTTACCTTTTCTCCTGTCCAGTTTACCGTGCTGGAATCAACATCAACTTCTTTTTTGGTGTTTGTAAATGCAACTGTTGTTAAAACGATTACTGTGGCGATCCCGCCTTTTAAAATTCTATTTTTCATGGTTTTCAATTTTTGATTTATAATTTGTGAAATAATTCTGATTTACTTTTTCTTACTTTTTCGAAATGCTGTGTTTGATCTTCTTCACTTCGATAACCCAAAGCAGCGATTACAGAAGTAGTTAAATTCTTTTCTTTAAGCCCAAGAATTTTATCGAATTGTTCATTATCGAAACCTTCCATAGGACAAGCATCAATTTTGAATTCGGCAGCTGCAGAAAGCAGATTACCTAATGCTATGTAGGTTTGTTTAGATCCCCAGATTCTTTGCTGATCTTCAGGGTTGCTCAAAACAGTGTTTTTGATCATATCCTTTAATCCATTCAGATCTTTAAGTTCAAGATCTCTGGTGCTGGCAATATTTTTAAGATAACTGTTAAGATGGGATTCATCTATCTTGCGATAATTGGCAAATATGAAGATGTGTGATGCATCGGTCAACTGAGACTGATTCCATGCTGCTTTTCTTAGTTGTTTCTTTAAATCTTCATCTTCTACGATCAAAATTTCGTAAGGTTGTAAACCATAAGAAGAAGCAGAAAGTCTAAGGCTTTCCATCAACATTTCCAGATCCTCATCACTTAACTTTTGATTTGGATCAAATTGTTTCGTAGCATATCTCCAATAGAGATTCTCGATATAATCTTTTGTTCTAACTTCTAAGTTCATTTAATTTTTCATTTAGGGATAATAATTCTTTTTCATTTAATTTTCCTGCAAATTCCTCTTCAACAGAGTCTATTACAGGATCGATTTTTTCTAGCAATTTTAAACCATCCTGGGTAATTCTTATTTCTACTTTTCTCCTGTTACTGGGACAAACAATGCGTTCTGTCAGTTTTTTATCTACCAGTTTATCTACAAGTCTTGTGGTATTACTCATCTTGCTAACCATCCTTTCCTGGATCGTGCTAAGATTAGCGGGTTTGCCTTTCTGTCCTCTTAGTATCCTAAGCACATTGAATTGTTGGTTGCTGATCCCAAAAGGCTTCAAGGCTATGGCCAGACTTTCACCAATATGGTTAGCCGTGACAATAAGATTTAATACCAATCTTCTTGATTCGGGTAATTTATTAGTGGTTTTCAAAACTGTCTCTAAATCCATAGATGTATATACAACATTTGTATGTACAAATTTAGAGTGAATTTTGAATTCAAGTTTTAATGTTTTGTTAATTATTTTTAAATTTTGATTCCGTCTTAGCTGAGAAAAAATTAGAAAGTATATTTACGTCACTATATTAAATTTAAAAGAACCATGAAAGAATTGACACAGGAACAATGGCAGGAAAAAGTAAGAAATGATAAAAACGCCGTGATTCTGGATGTAAGAACAGAGGAGGAAGTGGAAGAAGGATATATTCCTTCCTCCAAAAATATAGATATATATAAAGGACAGGGTTTCATCAATGAAGTAGAAAAGCTTGATAAAGCCAAGAATTATTATATCTACTGCAGATCTGGAAAAAGAAGTGCCCAAGCCTGCACCCTTCTGGATCAAATGGGTTTTAACGAAACCTATAATCTGCTTGGAGGATTCTCGGAGTGGGAAGGGGAGACGGCCCAGGATTAGATATGATATAATTCCCAGAATTCAATCGATAGCTATTATTTTAATAGCTATTTTTTTTGCGATTTTTTCAACTTTAAGTTAAAAATATTTGCATTTTGTCTATGAAATAGTAGATTTAGGCGATCTATTAACCTTTTTTTAACCTGAAACTTACATTAAATGAAATTAAATCAACTTAAAGTATTGGGTGTGGCAGCTATTTCCGCCACATTCCTGTTCTCCTGTAATACGGAGTCAAATCAGACTGAAGCAGATTCTTTTGAGCAAATGGTAGCTCCTTCTGATGCACAAGTAATTCCTGGACAGTATATCGTAGTCTTCAATAATAAATCTGGCGCTAACGATGAGTCCAGAGCTATGCAGAGCTATGCGAAGTCACAAAGCTTCGTACAATCACGAACTATGAAGGTGATGAGTGAACTTCAAGTAGAGGGCGAAATTGTAAATGTATATAGTAGAACAATTAATGGCGCTACAGTGAAAATGACTCCTGAAGAAGCTGATAAATTAAGGAATTCTAACGAGGTAGCCTATATAGAAGAAGATCGTCTTGTGACTTTTGCTCCGCCATGGGAGAGAGATAACACCGGAGGTGGTGGTTCTACAGGAGAGGAAATTCCATATGGAATAACCAGGGTAAACGGTGGAGTAACTTATACAGGCTCTAATGTAGCCTGGATTCTTGATTCAGGAATCGATCTGGATCATGAGGATCTTAATGTAGATGCCAGTCGTGGTTTTAACGCTTTTACGTCGGGACGTGATGCTAAAAGTGCCGACGATGGTAACGGACATGGAACTCATGTTGCAGGAACAATTGCCGCTATAGACAATGAAGTAGGGGTAGTTGGTGTTGCTGCCGGAGCTACTGTAATCCCTGTGAAAGTTCTTGATAGCCGCGGGAGCGGTTCCTATTCCGGAGTAATTGCCGGTGTAGACTTTGTTGGGGCAAATGGTTCTGCCGGGGATGTAGCTAATATGTCTCTTGGAGGTCCTGTTTCCCAGGCTCTTGATGATGCTGTTATTGCCGCATCAAGTAACGGAGTTATCTTTGTTCTTGCTGCCGGTAATGAGAGCGATAATGCTAATAATCATTCTCCCGCCAGAGCCAATGGGCCTAATGTATTTACTATTAGTGCAATGGATGCTAATGATAACTGGGCATCCTTTTCTAATTTCGCAAATCCACCTGTAGATTTTGCCGCTCCTGGAGTTGCTATAAAATCTACCTGGAAAGATGGTGGGTATAATACTATTAGTGGTACTTCTATGGCCTCTCCACATGCTGCCGGAGTACTTCTGTTAGGAAGTGCTCGTACAGACGGAACTGTAAATGGAGATCCTGATGGTAATGCAGATGCGATTATTGTACATTAATATTCAACTATTTGATAGATCAAAAAAAGCACCCGCGCGGGTGCTTTTTTTTATTTTTAGATACTCTGGCTGAAATTTTTACGTTAAAAACATATGGGCCACTATATGATTAGTTTATTTAATTGATATATTTAACCCCGATTGTCCTAGATCTTTAATCTACGAATTATGAACAAAACATTTTATCTTCTTTTAATAGGATTCTTCTGTTTCTCGATTTCCCAGGCTCAGGAATTTAGTTTTGGTGTAAAAGGGGGACTGAATTATGTTTCTGGGGGACAGATTACCGGAAACAGTTCCAACGGATTATATTTTGATGGTGTTGTGGAAGCCGAATCTCAAATTGGTTTTCATGGCGGTGCTTTTTTTGAAATCAGATTCGGAAAGTTCCTGTTAAGACCTGAATTCATCTATAGTGCGATGGAGACCGAATTTCCTTTTCCTTCAGCACCTTCTATTTATTCCGTAAATAAAATAAGCGTTCCGCTTTTATTCGGTTACAATGTATGGGGCCCAATAGACATTTACGCCGGTCCGGCCTATCAGAATATTTTAGATTCTTCACTGGAAGGTACCGAGCCACCAGATCAGGTGATCATAGCCCAAAATACCCCATTAGCTGCCCAGGCTGGCATCAAGGCACAACTTGGAAGATTCGAGATAGATGTGCGTTACGATAGATCTCTCGCCTCTGAAGAGCCGGTATCATTAGATATTGTAAATAGCGATTATGGAATTAACCGCGCAACTTTTGATGATACTCGATTGAATCAAATTCTTGTGAGTTTAAGTTTTAAGATATTCGACAGTTCAGCCGATCCGGGTAGAAGAAAAGGTGGTTGTTATTTCTAATCTTTACTTTTTCAATAAAAAACAAAAAAAGCTCCAAATCGGAGCTTTTTTTGTTTTAAAAAATATCAGCTCTAATCCTGAACCAGAGTTTTCTTAAAACTAGAGAAAAAATCAAAACGACAAGCGTCACTATAGACGCACTGAAATATTTTCCGTAGATCCAGTAACCTGTAGCGAATAGTGCACCGTAGATGACGAAACAACCCAGAACGGTTGCTAGAATCCCGGAAGGCACATTCCAGTCTTTTTTTTCAAACCTTTCATTAGAAAGTTGGAATATTTTCTTCCAGCCTGGACCTCCAGGTTGTGCTCTTCGATAAAAATTGACAAGTGTGGAGTTTTTTTCCGGTTTGGTTAAGAAAGTTACCATTAGCCAACATAAGCTCGTAATAAGAACGATTATCGGATAGGTGCTCCACCCAGGCAATAAGCCTTCAAATTGGAATCCCGAGACAGGATCGACTCCTCCGAAGATATAGAGACCAAGATCTGTGAAGTTGAAAAGTATTGAAATAATTCCTGAAACGAACATAGCACTAATTTCACTCCAGGCATTAATGCGCCACCAGAACCATCTTAGCAGGAATATTAGACCGGTACCAGCTCCGAACATCAGTATGATGTTAAATAGTTGTAGAGCATTTTGCAATACGAGCGCCATTAATGCACTTATTATCATTAAAACTACCGTACTTATCCTTCCAACATTGACGAGTTCTCTCTCTGAAGCCGATTTCCTAATATACCTTGAATAAAAATCATAGACCACATAGGAGGAGCCCCAGTTCAAATGCGTGGAGATAGTAGACATGTAAGCTGAGACCAGGGAAGCGATTACAAGGCCTAATAACCCGGCAGGTAGTTTTGTCAGCATGGCTGAGTACGCAAGGTCATTGCCTAATTTATCCTCGCTCACATTTGGAAATGCCTCCTGTATACTGGCAAGATCCGGAAAAACAATAAGTGAGGTAAGCGCAACAAGGATCCATGGCCAGGGTCTTAGAGCATAATGCAGAACATTGAAGAAGAATGTAGCTCCAATAGCGTGATTCTCATTTTTTGCCGCAAGCATCCTTTGGGCTACATAGCCTCCGCCACCGGGCTCAGCTCCGGGATACCATGCGCTCCACCACTGTACTGCAAGAGGAATGATCAATAACATAATGAGTGATTCTCTGTCATTGAAATCCGGAAGGATATTTAGTTTGCCCGCTACGTTTTCGTGGGTTAACAAATTCTCCAGACCGCCAACTTCCGGGAGGTTTACGCAGTAATAAGCGGCCCCAATTCCACCGGCAATAGCAGTAAAAAAAAGGATGAAATCGGTATAAACCACCCCTTTGAACCCTCCTACGGTACTAAAAATAACGGTGACCACGCCTGCGATGCCAACTGTTTCCAACGCAGAAAGTCCTAACATTACCTGTCCTATCTTTATGGCGGCGAGGGTCACAGCAGCCATGGCCAGAATATTGAAGATCACCCCAAGATACACGGCCCTGAAGCCACGCAGAAATTTAGCGGGTTTCCCACCATACCTTAATTCGTAGAATTCGATATCTGTGTCTACATTGGATTTTCGCCATAGTTTCGCATAAATAAATACCGTAAGTAATCCCGTGATTAGAAAAGCCCACCAGACCCAGTTCCCTGAAACGCCATTATTCCTTACGATATCGGTTACTAAATTTGGGGTGTCTGTAGAGAAAGTGGTCGCTACCATTGAAACTCCCAGCAACCACCAGGGCATCGTTTTTCCTGAAAGAAAATATTCGGAAGAGCTTTTTCCAGATTTCCTGGAGACCAGAAAACCTATTCCTAATGTAATAATAAAAAATGCACCAATAATGGAATAGTCAAGGAAGGATAAATCGATCATACGGTCTAGTTGGAACTTATTGAGATTTTAAATAACGGAAATAAATTTGATTTTTTATAAACCCTTGATCACATTACTAATCCCTTTTTTCTGAAAGTGGGAATTCCTTTTTCTTGAATTCTGAAAATCTAAATTTTCGTTTTAGTTTGAGGAATTGCTTTTCAAAAAGATGGTAAGAAATAAAAGCTATAAAAAACGTCATCAATAGCTCCATACAAATCTTTAAAAACTGATTTTCTACAGGAATAAATTTGTTGAAGGCGACTATCACAAAACCACTATAGATATATAGTCCATAGGTATATTTACCAAGGTATTCTGAAAGTTTAAAGATTTTGTTTTCGGAGATTAGTTCAGAAATTAAAGCGGTCAAGTAGATCAGAGAAACAAACCATATGGACAGACAGATATTAAAAAGACTGCTCTTAACCGGCGTAAGTAGTATCAGAATTGAGCTTATCCCAAAAAATAGTACTTGTTTGTTCCGTGAGAACTTCGATCTGAAAAACAAATATCCTCCTGCCATTCCAAATGCGAAATTGGGAAAATGAAAGAAAAGGCTTTTATAATGCTCCCAGCCGTAATGCTGATCTATAAAAAAGTAAGCGAAATAGACAAGGAGAAGGAAGGCGGTGACCCACCAGAATCTTTTCCAGAAAAAAAGACTCAGCATCAGAAATAAGAGATAAAACTGTTCTTCTACGCTAATTGACCATAGGAATTCCAGCGGTAGTAAATATTTGCTAGTGTCGTAGTTAGAAAGAAAAATCCAGAACAAAAATTTATCTTCAGGCAGGCTTATATCAATTTTGAGATAGGCTGTGATCATTGGAAGGACCAGTAAACCGAGGATTACAATAAAATAGTAAAGAGGAAAGATTCTCAAGACTCTCCTTATAAAAAAGTTTCGTTTTGAAAAGTCTCCGGTTCTTGCAAATTCCTGGAATGCCAGATATGTGAGAAGAAAACTGGAAAGCACAAAAAAAAAGTCCACTCCCAGAAATCCAAAGAAGAACTTATCTGAAGTATGGAAAAGAAAAACCATGAGGAAAGCAAAAAACCTAAGGCTATCCAAACCTTTTATTCGCTCTAACTTTCCAGAATTTTTTTCCATATTATCCTATTTGTGGCTTTGTTACAGCAAATCTAAAATAAGATATAGAAATCAGGCCTTAGTATGTTCTACAGTTTTTCTTTTTTTGATATAAAGTGTCAAATCTTCAAGCACGAGATAGAGACATGGTACTATCACAAGGATAATGGAAGTTGCGAATACGATCCCAAATCCTAAAGAGATCGCCATTGGGATCAGGTAATATGCCTGACTAGAGGTTTCAAGAATTATGGGAGTAAGTCCACCAAAAGTGGTCAATGTCGTTAACATGATAGGCCTGAACCTTCTCAAACCGGCTTCATGAATGGCTTCATAAATGGAGGAGGATTTTCTTCTTTTGTTGGCATAATCGATCATGATCAGGGAGTCATTTACTACTACCCCAGAAAGGGCGATCACACCCATTAAACTTACCAGTGAAAGATCATAACCTAATAGAATATGACCAATAACGGCACCTACTATTCCGAATGGGATCGCAGCCATTACTATTAGTGGTTGGGTATAGCTCCCAAAAGCAATCGCTAGAAGGGCATAAATCAGCAGCATGGCCATGGAGAAACCTGTCCATAAGGTTGCTGTAGATTCTCTCATGTCTGCCTGGCTTCCTTCAAAAGACCAGGTAAGTCCCGGGAAATCTGCCCTGAGATTAGGGAGAACCTCTGTTTGTATCGATTCCAACACCTGGGAAACCGTATTTGCCGGTTCAACATCCATCCCCACATTTACGACCCGCCTTCCATCACGCCTGTTTATACTCGTAAAAGCTTCCCTCTGTTCTACTCTTACTACATCCAGTAGTGGGACTTCTACCCCGGATTGAGTCCTTACTAAAAAGTTTTCAAGATTCTGAATATCTCTTCTTTCTTCAAGGGGTAATTTCACTCTCACTTCGATCTCGTTATTGCCTCTTAGTTGCCGTATGGCCAGTGCTCCAAAAAATGCATTTCGAACCTGTCGGCCTATTTCTGACGAGGTTAGACCCATATTTCGACCTTCCGGTAAAAGCTTAAAATCGAATTGTAATTTTCCTTTATCGTAATTGTCGCTGATATCCCGGGTATTGTCAAATTTCTCCAGGCGCTCTACCAATGCTTTACTGGCACGCTCCAGGACGGCTATTTCAGAGTGGCTAAGATCTATACTTATATCCTGTCGATAACCTCCGGGACCACGCTCTGCCTCAAAGGTAATTTGGTCTACTCCTTCTATTTCCCCAATATTGTCACGCCAAAGAGCTATGAGTTCCCTGGCCGTCATATCTCTCTGGTCTGGAGGCAGCATCACAATTTCCACATCAATGAAATTCTGGCCCCGTACATTGGTCTTAATTCCTTCAGCAACTTTGTACAGGTCATGTTCTTCAAACATCGCCCGAGTAGACTTTGTAATATCCTCAGCAACTTTTGCTGCCTGCATGGTAGTGGTTCCTACCGGCAGGCTTACTCCTGCTTCAATTTCATCGGCGGCAACCTCAGGCATCATGATCATTCCCATATGGTCACTGTAACCGTAGCCTCCCACAACTAAAAGTAGGGCTATCGCTCCACTAAGAGTGATATAGCGAAATTTTAAACATTTATCCAGTAGTGGTCGGTAGTAACGATCAATAATCCTGTTGAATCCTTTAGCGAAGGATTCCTGCCAGTTCTCGAACTTGCTAATTAATCCTTTCTTTTTTCCGGGGGAAAGATGCGCCAGGTGGGATGGTAAAATGAACAAAGCCTCCATTAGTGAAACAGCGAGAATAACGATGACTACCACAGGAAGGGGCCACCAGAATTTTCCAGTCTCACCGGGCATAAAAAGCAAGGGTACAAAGGCTATGATAGTTGTGATAATGCTAAAGGTGACAGGTTTGGAAACATCCCTAGTGCCTTTTATGGCTGCATCCATTGCATTATATCCCTTTTGCCTGTATTCATAAATGTTCTCTCCAACGACAATGGCATCGTCAACCACAATTCCCAGTACGACCAGGAAACCGAACATGGAAATCATATTTATGCTCACACCAATTATAGGCAAGAGCATCATTCCACCTATAAAAGAAATGGCCATTCCCATCATTACCCAGAATGCTAGGCGATATTCCAGGAAAAGGGTGAGGATCACCAGCACTATAATAATGGCCAGGAAGCCATTTTCTGTGAGAAGAGAAAGTCTTTCTCTATAATCTTCGGCAGCATTGCTGTCTATCCTGAATTTTATACCGGGTGGAAGTTGAAAATCATCCATGATCTCCTGAACCGTTTCTGCGATTTCCAGGGGAGACTGATCACCCACTCTGAATATTTCCAATTCTACGGATGGGGTCTGATTAAATTGTCCGTGAAACCCAGTTTCCTCAAAGCCATCGGTAATGATAGCTATATCTCCAAGAGTGACTTTAGCTCCGGAGGCTGAAGTTATGATGGTAATATTTTCAAACTCCCTGGCCCATTGTTTTCGTTCCTGCATCCGGAGAAGGATCTCGCCAGCTCCTGTTTCAACAGAACCCGCAGGAACATCTTCGCTGGACTGGGCGATAATATTTGCGATCTGGCCGAGTGTAAGATTGTATTGGCGAAGATTATTTCTGGGAATCTCTATGTGGGTGACATAATCAGGAACATTACCTATTTCTACCTGGGTGACATCAGGGTTATTCAAAAGCCTGTTCCTGAATCTTTCTGCAAGCTGTCGCAGCGTCCAGATGTCAGCCTCGCCGTAGATGCCAAGTTCCATAACACTTTGCTGTCTCGCCTGCAGACTAACCTGGGGTTCTTCAATATCATCAGGAAACGTACGGATCCTGCTTACTGCCTGATCTATTTCCTGGAAGGCTTTCATTCGGTCCGTTCCGGCAATAAGTTCAATAACTACTTCACCTGAACCTTCATTTGCAGTAGAAACTATCTCTTTGATCCCCTGTATTCCTCGAATTGCTTCCTCAACAGGCAAAAGAATGCCTTGTTCTACTTCTGCCGGAGCCGCGCCTGGATAAACAACATTTACATTAACATAATCCAGTTGAAACTGGGGAAAAACCTCTTTCTGGATATTGTACATGGTCCAGATACCACCGCCAATAAGTAGGATCATTAAGAGATTTGCAGCAATGGAATTTTTTGCCATATAGGCTATGGCACCTTCTTTTCTCGGTTTATTATTTTCCTTGCCTTCCATGTCCTATTCGGTGCTGTTTATGTTATTTTCCTGTTCAGGATTGGATTCCATACTTTGTGTTCTAAGCCTAATGCCTTCGGAAACCGTGCTTAAGTTGGTGGATACCACTCTGTCTCCCGGATCCAGTCCTTCTCTTATATAGGAATATTGGGAATCTGTAAGAACTATTTCAGCTTTTCTTATTTTGAGTTCTCCATCCTTCATCACCCAGATGGTTTCATTTGTTCTAACAAGCTCTCGAGGTATCCGAAAAACATCTTTGATCTCCTTTCCCTGAACCTGCGATTCTACAAAAGTACCTATCATCAATTCCGCGACTTCGTTCCCAGAATCCTTCGAAAGGGGATCGGAGACTTTAACCAGGACACTGGCCAATCTGGTCTGATCGTCGAGTGCACCAACTTGTTTGGCTAAATAACCTTCTCGAAAAACATCTTCAGGCCAGGCGGTATTGCGAAGCATGACCTTGGAGCTATTTTCACTGTTAGAATCAGGAAAGCTAAGCCAGCTTAATTTTGACACAGGAATGTTTAAGGTAACCCAGTAAAAATCTGTTCCCACTAGCCGTCCAAGGTTATCTCCCGGTGCTACTTGAGAGCCTACTGTGACATTCTGACTAAGGATATGAGCATCGAAGGGAGCTCTTATTGTAGTTCTTGCCAGGTTTAATTGCGCTTGGTCAACCGCTGCCTTTGCGGCCTGAATGGAGGCTTTTACAGCGTTTAATTGAGGTTTTCGTAATACCAGTTCCTTTTGTCTGCTGGATAATGAATCATCCCCTATAAGTTTTAGATCTTTTTCTGCAACCTCCTGTCTTCCCATTTCTATTTCAAGGTTCGTTTCCGCCTGCATTAGGTCACTTTTTCTTAGCTCAAGGGTGTTTCTGAAATCTGAAGGGTCTATTTGTAACAGGACCGCCCCTTTTGAAACAAATCCTCCCGGAACAAACTCGGGAGACCTGCTTATCACCTGGCCGCTAACCAAAGGACTTAACATGATGTCCTCCACAGGTTGTACGGTACCTGTAGCTTCTATTACCGGTATGAAGTCACCTTTGTCAACTTCCACGACATCTACCAGCATGGCCATTTCTTTAGTGGCTCCCTCCTGACTTGCCGTAGGTTCAGTAAAAAAGATAATTGAGGTAATTGCGATTGCTGCTATCAGGATCGCACCACAAATCAATAATATTCTTTTTGTACTCATAAATAATAGTTTAGGTTTCTAAGGTGTCGTTGTTCTTTCTGTCTCGAAACTTCCTGCCAGCGCCCGGTATAAGGAAACTCTTATTTCCATCAGGTTCTGTCTTGCTGTTATGAGATCTCTTTGAAGCTGTTGTTGTGCATCAAGTGAAAGCAACACTTCAATATATTCGCTTAAACCATTTAAAAATTCATTTTTTAATTGCTCGTTGGTTTGCCTAGAGAATTTAAGTTGTTCTTCAAGCACTGCGATTCTTTCCTTTTGTTTTTGTTCCCTTATGATAGCATCTTCTACTTCACGGAATGAGACCAGAACAGTTTGACCATATTCATATAGACGCTGATTTTTTATTGCTTCGGTCCTGTCTACTTCGGCTCTCAGTCTTCCTGCATTTAAGAGGGGAGCTGCAATATTTCCGGCCAGGGTATAAGCCCATTCCTGGAAAAGATTATCGTAATTATTTGACCTTAACTGAGCAGAAAGATTTAGTGAAATCCTCGGATATTTATTCCTGATGGCCTGTGCCATATCCCTGTCTGCAGCGAGTACTAGATTATATGCACGTTGTACATCTGGCCTTCGCCGAATGAGTTCAAGTGGCAATCCGGCATCCGGAAATTCTGGTAATGACACTAAATTATCACTGATAATGGATTTAAAATTTTGGGGTGGCTTTCCTAACAAGACGGAAAGTTGATTTCTGAGGATTTCAATATTCGTTTCGAAAAATATCTTTTGCTCTTTAGTGCTTTCCAGTAATTGTTCCTGCCTTAAAATATCTACCGCTCTTATTTGGCCACCAGTGAAACGGGCCCGGATAAGTCTGACTATATTCTCATTGGTTTTTATTTGCTCTTCTACAAGTGCCAATTGTTTTTTAGCCGAGACAAGCTGGAAATAAGTTATGCTTGTTTCAGCAGCTACGGTCATTGCTGCAGCCTGGTAATCAAAAAAGGAAGCCTCTGATCTAAATTCTTCTGCCTCTATCCCAGCTATTATTCTTCCCCATAAATCTATTTCATAGGAAGCTGAAACACCTATCTGAAGATTCTCACCTCCGGCAAAGTCCGGTTCTGGCCGGCTTACCGCAGATCTTGCTGATGCCCCAATATCTGGCCATAAAAAGGTTTTCTGACTTCTTAATTGTGCCAATGATGCCTGGAACTGGGACCAGCTTCCGGCTAGCTCAAGATTGTTTTCGAGAGCCCTTTCCACCAGATGGTTTAAAGTGGTATCATTAAAAGAAGTCCACCATTCCTCTGGCATAACCGCGGTCCCGGTTGCTGTAAATTCTTCTGGATCTTCTATTGGAGCTTCAACATCCTGAAGTTTAGGTGCACAACCTGTAATAAAAAGAAAACATATAAAGACAAACCCTGAAGAAAAAGAGTTTAAGAAAGGGTAATTAATCCCCGAAGCTACACTGACAGGTTTGGTTAGAATAATTTTTTATTTAAATTTTTATGCTTAAGATCCATGTAATTCAATAGGTTAGT
>CAYWAB010000008.1:0-23688 GCA_964456105.1 uncultured Christiangramia sp.
AAAACCTTCATAGGAACAGGTAAAATGGAAGAAGTAAGGGAATTCGTCAAAGAAAACGATATTGGAGCGGTTATTTTTGATGATGAATTATCTCCGGCCCAGCAAAAGAACATAGAAAGGATTCTTAAATGTAAAATTCTGGATCGTACAAATCTTATTCTGGATATTTTCGCGCAAAGGGCTAAAACCAGTTATGCAAGGACTCAGGTAGAACTTGCCCAATATGAGTACCTTTTACCGCGACTTGCAGGAATGTGGACTCACCTGGAAAGACAGCGAGGAGGTATTGGAATGCGCGGACCAGGAGAAACCGAGATCGAGACCGACCGTAGGATCGTTAGAGATAAGATATCCCTGCTAAAAAAGAAGCTGGAGACCATAGACAAACAGATGGAGGTTCAAAGAGGGAATAGGGGGCAATTGGTTCGTGTTGCTCTTGTAGGATATACCAATGTTGGGAAATCTACATTAATGAACGTTATAAGTAAAAGTGATGTTTTCGCTGAGAATAAACTTTTTGCTACCCTGGATACTACTGTACGAAAGGTCGTAATTCGAAATCTGCCATTTCTCCTTACCGATACTGTTGGTTTTATAAGAAAGCTTCCAACACAATTGGTAGAATCTTTTAAATCTACTCTTGATGAGGTTAGGGAAGCAGATCTTCTACTGCATGTGGTAGATATATCCCACCCTAATTTTGAGGACCATATCGATTCTGTAAACCAAATATTGGCCGAAATTAAAGCATTGGGTAAACCAACATTAATGGTCTTTAATAAGATCGATGCCTATAAGGAGGAGAAAATCGATGATGACGATCTAGTTACAGAGAGAACCTCCGCTCATTATTCGTTGAAGGAGTGGAAAAGGACCTGGATGAATCGAATGGGGGACGATGTTTTATTTATTTCTGCAATAGAAAAGGAAAATCTTGAACACTTTAGAAAAAAAGTATACGAGGCCGTTAGGGAAATCCATATCACCAGATTCCCATATAACAATTTTCTTTATCCTGAATATGATAAATATGGAGAAGAGAAATAATAGCTTAATAAAATTTTAACCTGTTTCGAATATTATTCTTTTTAAATTTATTAATAATCAATTACTTATAAATTATGAAAAGAATAGTTATCCTCTTAATATTCCTGTTTAGTTTAAGTCTTAGCAGCCAGTCTTTAGATGGATCCTGGAAGTTAGTATCAGAAAATGGTGCGAAGGTTTCAGATAAGGAAGTGGTAAGGATATATGAAGATGGTTACTTCGCGGAAGGAGCTAAAGACATAGATTCCAATGAATTTTTGTATGCCCTGGGCGGAGAATATACTTCTGGAGATTATTCTGAAACTCTCGATTTCCATACCGCGGTTCCCGGTCTCGTTGGAAATTCTTTCGATCCAAAACTAACCTTCATTAACGAGAACAAAATTCGATTGAACAATGTGAGAGAAGTTCAGGAATGGGAAAGAATTTCAGATTCTGAAAATGCACTATCCGGGAACTGGGTCATAACAGGGAGACAACGCAATGGAGAAATGAATACTATGACTCCCGGAGATCGCAGAACAGTAAAGATCCTTGGTGGAAACCGTTTCCAATGGGTAGCATTTAATTCCGCCACGGGTGATTTTTACGGAACCGGCGGAGGAACTTATACAGCTGAAGATGGTAAATACACTGAGAATTTAAAATTCTTTTCGCGGGATAAGAACCGGATAGGGGATACTCTAATTTTTGAATATGCGGTGAAGGATGGAAAATGGCATCATTCAGGAAAAAGTTCCAAAGGAGATCCTATGTACGAAATTTGGTCGCCTTATGCTGAAGCCTATAAAAGGTGAAATATCTTTTCAGATTTCACCCGTGAATTGAAACTTACACTTTTCCATAATTTTCTCTGAACTGATTATTTTTCCTTTTGAGGGTGCAGAATGATCGAATTTGGGTTCTTCCAATCCTCTTTTTTCGGCTACCTGTTTGTAATATTCTGCTTTTTTCGGATGTTCAGGGTAGACCACATTCCAGATGGAGTTATCCTTTTCCAGTTCCATTATTTTTAATATAGCTTTGATACAATCTTCCTGATGCACCAGGTTTACGGGTGCCTCGGGATTTTTGATTCCCTCTCGACCAGCAAGGAATTTCACAGGGTGTCTGTCCTTTCCGATAAGACCTCCGAACCTTAGGACTGAAGTTCGGAACTTATCATTATTTAGCAAAAGTAATTCCACATCCCTGATCTGGATTGCGGCGTTATCGCTTTCATTAGTATTCGATTCTTCGGTATATAGAGGAAATGTTTCAGAGTCCTTGTAAACCGAAGTAGAACTTGTAAATATGACTTTTGGTAGCCGGGACTTCTCAATATAAGGAATAAGGTTTTCGATCTTTTGTACAAAATCGGTTTCAGGATTTTTTCTAAGGCCGGGTGGAATATCCAGTATCAAAAGTTGAACTCCGGATAAAAAGGCACGAATATCTCCCTGTATCCCTTTTTCATAAAGCTTGAGATTATAAGGAATGATTCCTGCTGTACGCAATTCACCCATCTTTTCTATACTGGTTACTGAACCTCTAACTTCATTGTTTTTCGCTGCCAGTCTCTTTCCAAGTTCAAGCCCAAGCCAGCCACATCCAAGAATTGCTATCTTCATATTATTCAATACTAAAGGTTTTCTTTAAAATAGTTGCATCATTCAACACAAAAGGTTTCGGTATCATTCCGTCATGACGCTCGGGAACCTTTATGTGCTTATTATCAAAAAGATCATAAGCCGATTCATAAATTACGAATTCGGGCTTATCTGAAGGCTTGATGCTGAATTCTATTCGTAATGTATCCTGACTGGATGCGTAATAGGTAAGCAGCCGTTCCTTATATCTTCTGGTGAACATATGAAATGGATTTTCTCCCAGGTAAAGATCTTCAGCTTCAAGTCCATTTACCTCGAAAGATTGAAAATCGATATCATTATATTCAAAGATCTCGATTCGGTTTATCTTTCTCCGTGGAGCAATCTTAATAGAATATTTAGGATATTGAAGGCTGTCCTCATCTAGTTTCTCGATCATTATAGAAGGTTCGGGGATTGATGCCTCAGGAGCATCGGAAGAGTAAGTAAATCTTGAAGAATATTTACTGGAAAAATTAGCTTCAGTACTGGATCGTAATGCAGGGTCCTCTCCAAAGAACTGAGATAGCCATTCATCAGGCATCTTATCATAAGAATACCAATTGGCACCATCAGTGTCCAGATCCTTTAGATAAACAAGGCTGTTAGGTTTAGGTCTTTTTGTATTGAAATCTGAATTGAAATGAGCGATAATTAAGAGTATGTTGAAAATAAGGAAACAAAGTATTCCGAAGGATTTTAATCTTCTGAAATACCCAAAAACAGGTAGTGCAAAATAGAATAGGAGCACGGTCAAAATACTAGTTAGGAATAACATTTTGAGACCAAGGGCTACCGGCAGGGTCCACAAAAAAGTGGTTAAAATAAAAATGGAAGGATAGCAAAGCAGGGCCATGATTATCCTATTTGGCCTTTCCAGTCTTATCATTATGAATAATTGTAACAAGCCAAAATAGACAGGGATAATGAAGTAGGAAGCCCCGGGCAGATAGGAGGCAATCAGTGCGCAAATCACCAGCCATATAAATAATGGAGCTATAAATAGAGCTGGAGCTTTGGCCTTTTTCCGGAATGCGTGATAAATGAAAAAGCTTATGCTAAGCGCGAGAAAAATTGCGATTGCTATATACCAGTATCCATTATAGGTGAATCCCTGTTCCATTTCAGAGTATTCCGGGTAGATGAAAAGGCAGAATTGCCAGAAGGCCCAGGTGAGCACTCCGGATAGTATCAAACCAAGAATGGCTGGTAGAAAACCGGTGAAAATTCCTGTTATGGAAAGACTTTCCCTTCGTATTCCATAAATTACCAGAACCAGAAAAAGTAAACCCGCGAGTATCAGCATGGGATATATCCAGTCGAAAGGATAAGTGAAAAACTGTCCGAACGGGAAATTGAAAAATATCAGGTCCCGATCACTGGAAAGCTTCGTGAGTTCGGCGTTACTTAAATAGGCAAGAAGTGACATAAGGTAACCGCCCTGTTGTTTTAAAGTGTTTAGTTCCAGATTGTCTGGGATATCCAGTGCTGTATGATAAATAAAATGATTGTCTATAAAAGCGAAATTATAGCCGTTGATATCACCTTGCTCCCTCATAACGGTAAGATCGGTGTCATTTGGAAGCATTTTATAGATGCTGTAAGCCAGGGAATTGGAAACTGGGTAAGCTGGATCTGCTTTTTTGAATGCTTCAATGAGCCTCGCGTTTTTCCCGTTTGTTTCAAGTAACATAATAGAATTTCCACCACTTCCCCTGGCTTCAAAGTTCATGGCCAATTGCGCATCTTTAGCCCATGGATGTTCTTTTATGAATAGATTGGCTCCATTAAGACCTAGTTCCTCGGCATCTGTGAACAGAAGGATGATATCATTCTTATGATCTGCATTCTTTTCTAAAAAAGCCCTGATACCCTCCAGAATAGTTGCCACCCCGCTGCCGGCATCTGCTGCGCCGTATGAAGAATGCATAGCACTATCGTAATGTGTCATTAATACAATTGCATTTCCTTCTCCATCTCCCTCTATCCTTGAAAGGATATTTTGTGGTCTAACAAGGACACCTGAAGAATTCAGATCATAGCCTTCCTGGGTTTGAACTTCAAGTCCCATTTTTTGGAGTTGGTCTACAATATAATTTCGCACCAGACTATGAGCGGGACTTCCCACATAATGTGGTCTCTGGCCTAAAGCCTTAACATGTTCAAAGGCTCGGGAGGTTGAAAATTCGGTAAGGGAAGCGCTTTCTTCCTTATTAAAATCTGGCTGATCAAAATTAAAATGAAGCCAAACAGCAATTATTAGTAGAATAAAGGCAATGAGGCCGGAAAATCTTTTATTCATGAAGCTTATTTCAAAAAACTTAAAGTTAATTAAGTTTTTTAATTATCAGAGGGCTAATTTTTTTCAGTTAAATCCATAAGCTAAAAATTGTTTATATTTAAGTAATTAAGAATCAAAAGCTTCTAGATATGGGTATCAAAAGTTTTATGGGAAAAAGGGCCGAGCCGGAGAAACCAACAGAGCCTGGAATACTGGTGAGAGATTATATGAGTACCAACCTAATTACTTTCAGGGAAAACGAAAATATTATGGATGTTATGGAAAAGCTCATCGAACATGGTATCTCGGGAGGCTGTGTGGTTAATGACAAAGAAGAGCTTCTTGGGATCATTTCGGAAGGGGATTGTATGAAACAAATATCCGATAGCCGATATTATAACATGCCTATGTCTGATCTTACAGTGGGAAAAAGAATGAATTGTAATGTAGAGACCATTGATGGTAACATGAATGTCATGGATGCAGCCAAAAAATTCATAGAAATGAAATTCCGGAGATTCCCAATCGTAGAAGATGGAAAACTTATTGGGCAAATTAGTCAGCGTGACGTCCTAAAGGCAGCCTTGATATTAAAAGGGCAAAACTGGCAATATTAGACTAACTTTTTGAATTTTTCCAGATTACCAGCTGGAGAAGAGTTAGTAATAATATCACAATAAACCAGAAGACCTGGAGTTCAAAATCGGTTTCCGGGAATTGGGCCGACTGGGTTAAAAAAGCCATGGAACCCAAAATGAAAAGGACTATACTTCCAATTGAAAATATCACTTTAAAAGCAATGTTCGAGGAACGTCTATTTTGAGGTTCTTTATTTTTTACCTCAAAAGAGGTGTCCAAAGCCTCTTCTAATTTATTAATCGAATAGGCCCTTGGTTTTACCTCGGCCTTTTCAATTCGTTGAATGGACCTGAGGCTAAGACCTGTTTTTTCACTCAAAGCGGCTTGTGTTAATCCTTTTGCCTTTCGGGATCTTTTTAGTTGCTCGGCAATTTCTTTACTGTCTGGTTTCACAATTTGAGGGTAAAATCCTGTTTTTTCTTTACGACATTCTTACGTCATTGCTATTACTGAAAAGTCCTGATGTAAATTTAAGATTTATGAGGAATAGCAATGTCCAGAATACGATTTTTTTATTTAGCCTTTATGACGTTTGTAGGGCTGAATGGAATTGGAACTGTTTTTAGCTTCCAAAAAGAGTAATTTTGGCCAAAAGTTTATCCATGATCGGAATAGTTATTTGCATAATTGCCACCTGGTTAATCCTAAAACTTACGAATACCAGGATCTCGGTTCTTGGAATCAAACCGAAAGCCAAACGTTTAAAGCAATTTGGACTTGGACTTGGATTTTCAACCATAGCAGCTCTTATCTATTACTCATTGTCGGTACTATGGTTGGAAGCAAATCTTGAGTTTAATGCTGAATATGACTTACCAGATTTTCTTTATGGAGTTTTTTGGACCTTTAGATCGGTTCTTTTCGAAGAGTTGATCTGGAGAGGAATATTATTGTATTTACTAATCAAATACATGGGAGTTCGAAACGGCATCATTGTTTCGGCCATCACATTTGGTATCTGGCATTGGTTCAGTTATGATATTCTTGGGAATTATATGCAAATGGTTGCCGCTTTCCTTCTTACAGGAATCGCAGGAATAATGTTTGGCTATGCCTACGCCTTAACCGGTTCACTCTATCTTCCGGTAAGTCTGCATTTAGGATGGAACCTGGTTACGATCCTTATTTTTTCACAAGGCCCTTTAGGAGATCAATTATTGAAGGTATCTAGTTCAAACCAGTTGGAAGGCATCCTTTCACTGCTGTTTTTTCTGGTTCAACTATTCATTTTGCCAATTATCGTCCTTCTGTATTTTTATTTTCTGAAAAGGAAACAGGGGAAATATCTTGTTCCGGAGTGATTTAATTGTTTTTCCGGCGCATTTCGGCCTGCCGCATAGGCATGGAGTCAATGGTTTGAAATAAATTTTCAAGGCTTAAAATTTTTGACTGTTTAAGCTTAACACCTCCATCAAGGCCTATCAAATAAACTTGAAAATCCTTCTCCGATTCTATCTTTTTAGATTCTTTTCTGGTTTCCCATTCAGTGGTTTTAGGGAATACCTGTCGATAATGATCTTGATTAAGCTGAAATATGATAAGTTTCCTTTCCTTCAGGCCCTCTTCGTGAGTTTTTAGGATCTTGAGTTGTTCTTTTAATTTACTTTCAGCAACATCTTCTGAATAAATCAATATTAAACGGTTTTCCCATTGATATTTTTCAAAACTTTGAGCATTTATCATATAAGGAAGAAAAATTAATAGTATTAGAATTCCCTTTTTCATATCAAGGAATATAAAGAAAAGCATGACCAATTGCAGCTAAAGAATTCTTAATTCCTTTTTACCAGAGTATAGAAATCCTTTTCCAGTTTAAGATAGCCCTGGTCATAAACAAAAAAATATTGTGTACCTGTTTTTGTCGTGTAAACGCTTGTGAAATACTGAAAATCAAACCCTTTAGAAAGCAATTTTGTTCGCGGAACAGTGGTTTTGCCATTAGGATTGAGCTCTTCCAGTATCCTATGATTTCTCCTGAGCAGGTTGTTGGTGTTGCGTATTAGATTGGACGTTTCCTTATTAACTTTATTATGGAATGCATTGCGGCAATAATCACTACAATACTTTTTATCGGTTCTTCCCTTGATTTTTTCTCCGCATTCCGGACATGTCTTTTCCATTTAGATATAAAATTTTTTAAATCCTTGCAGGGAAGTTGATCTAATTAGCTGATTTTAAATTACTACAAAAATTTTAATTCCAATATTTTTTCGTTTAAAAGCATAAATTTTTTGAATCTTAAAATTGAATTGAATTTTCTGGGATTTTATAATAATTCCTTGGTATCACTGAGTTTAAAGGCTTATATAATCGTTTTTAAACGTTTACAAACGCAAGTAAATGAAAACAAATACTTGGCAACCGATTAAAAGTTGGATACTGTCTCACATTTGTCCTGTTGAAATGAACTAATGATTTTCGACTGCAAAAAATTCTATAGTTATGAGCACTTTAAGAAACACAGTACAATTGATCGGGCATGTAGGTAATGATCCTGAAATCGTTAATCTTGAATCTGGTAAGAAACTTGCCAAGTTTTCTATCGCAACCAATGAAAGTTACAAGAACTCCAAAGGAGAAAAGATCACCGATACCCAATGGCATAATATTGTGGCCTGGGGAAAAACCGCTGAACTTGTCGAAAATTATGTACCCAAAGGAAAAGAAGTTGGAATTGAGGGTAAATTAACCAGCAGAAGTTATGAGGATAAGGATGGTGTAAAGCGATATGTCACAGAAGTGGTTTGTAATGAACTTCTACTTCTGGGGAAGTAAAAACTTAATTCAAATTGTAAAGCCCACCTATTCAAGTGGGCTTTTTTTATTTCGGTATCTTCAATGCTCGGAAGCCTTTCCGGCCCCACTTGGAATACGAATATCCTCCACAATATCTTGAACATGTTTGGGTGGAGGATTGGTAAGTCTTGAAACTAACAATGCAGTAATGATGTTTAAACTCATGGCAATTACTCCAAAACCTTCGGGAGAAGTTCCAAACCACCACTGGGAAGAAGGAAGTGGATCTATACCAAAAAAGCCGGTTTTAAAGCGAATCATATAGAAAAGCATCAGGGTGATTCCTATTAGCATTCCACTAATTGCCCCTTCCTTATTCATTCTTTTATCAAAAATTCCAAGCACTATGGCTGGGAAAAAGGATGCGGCAGCGAGGCCAAATGCCAGAGCAACCACGGCTGCGACGAATCCAGGTGGATAGATGCCAAATAAACCTGCAACCAATACTGCCACAAGGATACTTATACGGGCAGAAAGAAGTTCCTGTTTATCGGTAATATTCGGTTTTAATTGTTTTTTTAGGAGATCGTGGGAAATAGAGGTTGAAATCACTAAAAGAAGGCCAGCTGCGGTAGAAAGAGCCGCTGCCAGTCCACCGGCAGCTACCAGTGCAATTACCCAGTTAGGTAACCTGGCGATTTCAGGATTTGCGAGCACCATAATATCCCGATCCACATACAGTTCATTTTCAGCTGAGGAGGGATTGGCGATTAACCTTTCTCCATATAGACCCCGTTCTTCAGTAAAATATGGCTGTCCGTTAACAGCTTCAGAATTTGAATACTGGATTTTCCCATCCTCATTTTTATCGGTCCAGGAAATAAGCCCTGTGTCTTCCCAGTTTTTGAACCACGCAGGAAGCGCAGTATAGGATTTATCCTGTACGGTCTCTATCAGGTTTGTTCTGGCAAAAACCGAAACTGCAGGTGCTGTGGTATAAAGTATGGCTATTAGTAAAAGGGCATATCCCGCCGACTTCCGCGCATCTCTTACTTTAGGCACTGTGAAAAACCTGACAATAACATGAGGAAGGCCGGAAGTTCCAGCCATTAGCGCTAGTGTTATGGCAAAAATATCCCATTTGGATTTGGATCCGTCCGTATATTCTCTAAAGCCAAGTTCGGTATGTAAACGGTCTAGTTTATCAAGAAGGTAAGTCCCATCTTCCAATTGCGATCCCATGCCTATCTGTGGGATAGGATTACCAGTCATCTGTATGGAAATAAAAATCGCAGGTACCATAAAGGCAAAAATCAAGACACAATATTGAGCTACCTGCGTATAGGTGATTCCTTTCATTCCTCCCAGAAATGCGAAAACGAGCACCACGGCCATTCCTATGAAGACACCGTTAGTAATTTCCACCTGGAGGAACTGGGAAAAAACAATGCCCACACCTCTCATCTGGCCGGCCACATAGGTAAAGGATACGATTAGTGCACAAATAATAGCCACGGTCCTTGCTGTATTGGAGTAGTATCGGTCACCTATAAAGTCTGGGACTGTGAACTTTCCAAATTTCCTAAGATAAGGGGCGAGTAGAAGGGCTAGCAAAACATAACCACCTGTCCATCCCATTAGAAAAACGGACCCATCATAGCCAATAAATGAAATTATTCCTGCCATCGAAATAAAGGAGGCTGCACTCATCCAATCTGCTGCTGTTGCCATACCATTAGCCAGGGGTGAAACTCCGCTTCCGGCGATGTAAAAATCCTTTGTTGAAGAGGCTCGCGCCCAGATGGCTATTCCAAAGTAAAGCGCGAAGCTTAAACCAACCAGTAGCCAGGTCCATAATTGTACATCCATAAATTTTTGAGGCTTAAAGAGAGAAAATTCTATTCGCTATATCCAAATTTTCTATCGAGTTTATTCATCAGGCGTATGTAGATGAAAATTAAAATAACAAAGACGTAGATAGACCCTTGCTGGGCAAACCAAAAACCGAGTTTAAATCCAGCAATTCGAAACCTATCCAAAAAATCTTTAAAGAGAATGCCGGCTCCAAAAGAAACCAGGAACCAAATCGATAGAAGTATTAAAAGATATTTAAGATTTGCTTTCCAGTAAGCTTTGGCATTAGATCTTGATTTCATTGTAAAGAATTACTATTGATCCTTACGAATATAACAGTATTTTTCTTAAAAGATTAATTGAATCTATATTGGTAATTGCTAGAAATAAATTTCCTGAGCTAACCGGTAAGTGTTTGCATGAGCCTCGATGATGAGCTTGATATCTTTAGAATAACCGCCTCCCATACTGCTTTGCATTGGGATATCAAGATCATAACAAGTTTGGATCACGAATCTGTCTCTTTCCTTACAGCCTGAAATACTGCATGATAAGCGACCGAGTTTATCAGATTCAAGAATGTCTACCCCACAAAGGTAAAAGATGAAGTCAGGATTTATTTTCTCAATAAGATCTGGGAGGGTTGATTTTAAGATCTTAAGATATTCTTCATCTGAAGTACCGTCAGGTAATTCGATATCCAGGTCTGACTTTTCCTTTCTAAAAGGATAATTTCCCTTGCCATGCATCGAAAAGGTGTAAACGGAATCATCATTCTGGAATATCTCAGCAGTTCCATTTCCCTGGTGTACATCCAGGTCCACAATTAGGATCTTTTTTGCCAGATCATTACTTTGTAGATACCGGGCGGCTATAGCCTGGTCGTTCAACAAACAAAAAGCCTCGGCTCTGTTGGTAAATGCATGGTGAGTGCCGCCCGCAATATTCATGGCTATACCTTTCTCTAATGCATATTGACAGGCCTTTATAGTTCCATCTGCTATAATATGCTCCCTTTCTACCAATTCCTGGGATAATGGGAAGCCAGAAACTCTGATCTCCTTTTTACTTAATTCAAGATTTTTTAGTCTCCTTACATATTCCGCATCATGAACTCTTAGAATATCTGCCTCATCAGGATATCCCGGTTCGTAGAAATTATCCTTCACACAGGTACCCTCATGTAATAATTGCTTTGGTAGCAGGTCATATTTTTCCATTGGAAAGCGGTGGCCTTCCGGAAGCGGATGTTTATATATAGGATGAAAGGCTATTTTAAGCATATAATAAAAAACCTGTCATTTTTGAACGGATTCGAAAAGACAGGTTTGTTTTAAGAATTTCTATTTTCAGTCGGTTCGCCTTCCTGAACTAATTAATGTTCTAACTGATGGTTTTCCCGTTGTTAACTCCTTCTTCATCGGGGTTTACAAATACGAGTTTTCCCTGCGAATTTTCGGTCATTAAGATCATTCCTTCACTTTCTACTCCCCGAAGTTTTCTAGGGGCGAGATTAACAAGCACGGTAACTTTTTTACCAATGATCTCTTCCGCTTTAAAATGCTCTGCGATTCCTGAAACCACAGTCCTTTTGTCCAGTCCCGTATCCACTTTAAGAACCATTAATTTTTTTGTCTTTGGCATTTTCTGAGCTTCGATTATGGTTCCTACTCTAAGGTCCATTTTAGTAAAGTCCTCAAAACTTGCAATCTCTTTTTGTGGTTCAGCAGCTTGGTTTTCCATTTCATTAGCTGTTTTGGTAGCTTTTAATTTTTCAAGTTGTTTTTCAATTTGTTCATCATCGATCTTGCTGAAAAGTAATTCTGCTTTTCCAATCTGTTTTCCTGCAGGGATAAGCGCTGCTTTAGAACCAATGATGTCCCATTTCGGAATTTCTCCTGAGTTTTTTTCTTCCTGATTCAGCATTCTTTTCAATTTTGCAGAAGTGAATGGAAGGAACGGTTCACTTAGTATAGATAGGGCGGAAGCTATTTGAAGCGCTACATACATTATGGTCTTAACTCTTTCCGGATCTGTTTTGATGAGTTTCCAGGGCTCTTCATCTGCCAAGTATTTATTTCCTAATCGCGCAAGGTTCATAAGTTCAGACTGAGCCTCCCTGAATCTGTATTTTTCAATTGAACTTGCGATAACAGAAGGATAAGCCTTAAGTTCCTCGATGGTTTTATTGTCAAAATCCGTATAATCGCCTGGTTCAGGTACCATACCATGGTAATACTTATTAGTAAGGACTACTACACGATTGATAAAATTTCCGAAAATAGCAACGAGTTCGTTATTGTTCCTGGCCTGGAAGTCTTTCCATGTAAAATCGTTATCCTTAGTTTCCGGTGCATTCGCTGTAAGTACATATCGCAACACGTCCTGCTGATCCGGAAAATCTTCCAGATATTCGTGTAACCAAACTGCCCAGTTCCTGGATGTACTAAGCTTTTTACCCTCGAGATTCAAAAATTCGTTCGCAGGGACGTTTTCTGGCAGGATATAATCTCCGTGCGCTTTCAGCATCACCGGAAATATTATACAATGGAAAACGATATTATCCTTTCCGATAAAATGTATCAATTTTGTGTTCTCATCTTTCCAATACGGCTCCCAATCTTTATTCTCGCGTTTTGCCCATTCTTTGGTCGAAGAGATATAGCCAATAGGGGCATCGAACCATACATACAGTACTTTTCCCTCGGCGCCTTCTACCGGTACAGGTATTCCCCAGTCCAGGTCACGAGTCACGGCACGAGCTCTTAGCCCATCATCTATCCAGGATTTTACCTGGCCGTAAACATTACTTTTCCAATCTGTCTTATGGCCTTCAAGGATCCATTCCTTTAACCAGTTCTCATATTTGTCTAGTGGGAGGAACCAGTGTTTGGTCTCCTTAAGCGTAGGCACGGCACCGGTAATTGCGGATTTTGGGTTAATGAGATCAGTCGCATTCAAAGAGCTACCACAACTTTCGCATTGGTCACCATAGGCCTCTTCATTGCCACATTTAGGGCAGGTACCTGTAACAAATCTGTCTGCCAGGAATTGCCCGGCCTCTTCATCATATAGCTGTTTGGTAGTTTCTTCCTGGAATTTACCTTCCTCATACATTTTTTTAAAAAATGCAGAAGCTGTTTCATGGTGAGTTTTTCCTGAAGTCCGAGAATAATTATCGAAACTAATACCGAATTCTTCAAAAGACTTCTTTATTATCCCATTATATTTATCAACCACATCCTGAGGGCTTACCCCTTCTTTCTTTGCTTTAATGGTGATTGGTACACCATGTTCGTCACTACCACAAACAAAAGCCACATCATGTCCCTGCATTCTAAGGAATCTGGAATAAACATCTGCTGGCACATAAACTCCGGCTAAATGCCCAATATGAATGGGACCGTTGGTATACGGCAAAGCCGCTGTAATCGTATATCTCTGGGAATTCTTACTCATTATGATCTATCTTCTTTTAAAAGAGCCGTAAAGTTAAGCAAAGCCCACCGAATACGAGTTAAATTCTTGTAAAAGGCGGTAATCCTGAAGAATTACTCTATACTTTTAATTTAGAAGCAATCCTGAATCAAAATTATTATTTTCCCTTATCCTTATTTGACATTGGTCCCTAACATAGCTTCAAAAAGAAAGAAACTTGAGTCAGTACCTTCAATTTTACCATCGAAAATAAAAGAGAAACAGCTCCTTTTTGCTGAATGGTAAAAGAATGCTGGATTTAAAGAAAAAGAATAGTATATCAATCCATTGAATTCATCAATTATGACAGAACATTATAAGTTTGGTAAAAAAGGGGAGCACCTGGCTGCAGAATATTTAGCTTTGAAGGAATATGAGATTCTTCAAAAAAATTATCGGTATCAGAAGGCAGAGATCGATATTATCGCGAAAAGGGGAAATCTTATAATAGCTGTAGAAGTGAAGACCAGGAGCACCCCGGAATTTGGGGATCCCCAGGAATTTGTAAAACCTAAACAAATAAAACAACTGGTTAAGGCCATGAATCATTTTGTAGAGGAGCAGGAGCTGGATGTAGAGGTTAGGTTTGATATTATTGCCATTGTAAAGAACAAGGCCGGAACAAGAATAGAACATATTCAGGACGCATTTCTTTATTTTTAGATTGTAACAAAAATTCACCTTAAAAATTAAAAAGGCCACATTTGTGGCCTTTTTTTCTATTCTAAAAATTTTTGTTTTACCAGATCCTTACTCTTTTTTCAGGTTCCACGTACATGGGATCGCCTTTTTTAATAAGAAAAGCTTCATACCAGGCATCAATATTTTGCAGTGGTACATAGGCACGATACATACCTGGGGAATGAGGGTCGGTTTTGATCCTGTTCTTAAGAGCTTCTTCTCTCATTTTGGTTCTCCATACGGTTGCCCAGGATAGGAAAAATCGCTGCTCTGGAGTAAAGCCATCAATCTCTCCGGGATTTCCATGTTCCTCAAGGTGAATCTGTAGTCCGTCATAAGCAGCATTTACGCCCCCCAGGTCTCCAATATTTTCTCCCAGGGTAAATTCTCCATTAATATAAATACTGTCCAGCACTTCAATATTGTTATATTGTTCAGCCAGATCTGCGCCAAGTTCTTCGAATTGTTCTAGATCTTTTTCTGTCCACCAGTTATTAAGATTTCCTTCCGCATCAAATCTTGCACCGCTATCGTCGAATCCGTGAGAGATCTCATGCCCGATAACTGCTCCGATACCACCATAATTAACCGCTGCGTCTGCTTTATAATCATAGAATGGAGGTTGAAGGATCGCTGCAGGAAATACTATCTCGTTAAAGCTTGGGTTGTAATAGGCATTTACCGTTTGAGGAGGCATATACCATTCGCTTTTGTCTACAGGCTGTCCTAGATCTGTTAGATTTTCAGCTACTCTCCATTTTTGCGCGTTCAGCATATTTTCAAAATATGAACCTCCTTCTGCAGGACTCTTGATCTTAAGGGCGCTATAATCCTTCCATTTATCTGGATATCCAACTTTTACCGTACAAGAACTCAATTTATTGAGGGCTTTCTTCTTAGTTTCTTCACTCATCCAGCTTAGATCATTGATCCTATTCTCGTAAGCCTGAACAATATTCCCGATCATTTCCTGAGCTTTTTCCTTAGCTTCTGCAGGGAAATGTTCTTCGACGTATAACTTTCCTAAGGCTTCCCCAAGTACACTATTAATTGTCGCAAGAGCTCTTTCATTAATTGGACGCTGTTCCTGGGCTCCCTGAAGGGTTTTATCATAAAACTCCCAGTTCTTTCTTTCCAATCCGGTTGTTAGCGTTGGAGCGGCATCATTAAAAAGATTCCAGCGTAGATAGGATTTCCATGCTTCAACAGAATTCTCTGCAAAAATTCCTTGCAAGGCATCCATATATCTGGGCTGTGAAACGATGATCGTATCCAGGTCACTGGCTCCAATGCCTTCGAAGTAGTTATTCCATTCCATGGCCGGGACTCTCTTTTGGAGGTCCGCAATGCTCATGGGATTGTAAGTGTTTCTGGCATCACGTCTTTCTACTTTATCCAGTTGAGGTTTGGCAAGACTGGTTTCGAATGCAAGAATAACCTCGGCTTCTTTTTTTGCTTCTTCTTCTGAAAAATCAAGATGCATAAGCATATCTGCTACATAGGTCTTGTATTTCTCTCTTTTTTCTTTGGAGTCGGAATCATCAGCTACATAATAGTCCCTGTCCGGTAAACCTAAACCTGAAGGGGATAAGTAAGCCACATTCATATTGCTGTTTTTTCTATCTGCCTGTACACTGAAAGAAAAGAATCCAGCACTTCCATAATCACTCATTTCTACAAGGAAATCTTGAAGGTCTTTAGCATTCTGGATCTCATCGATTTTTGAAAGATATGGCTTCACCGGTTCTACTCCCTGTTTATTACGGTTCTCGGTATCCATGATGCTCTTATAAAGAAAAACAGCTTTGGCCTGGTCACTTTCCTTATCTAGAGTTTCATCCTTTGAGGCTTTCTCAAGAATAGCGAGGGCATCATTATCCGTTCTTTCACGAAGTTCATAAAAGCTTCCCCAGGCAGTCATATCATCCGGGATTTCTGTAGAATCCAACCAGGTACCATTTACATAACGAAAAAAATCTGCTTTTGGACTTACCGTAGTATCCATATAAGCGGTATTGATTCCGTGAACTTCTTCTTTTTTTTCTGATTCTTTATCATTTTTGCAGCTGATGAGACCAACCGCTAAAAAGGATAATGCCAAGATCTTATTTTTTGTTTTCATTAAAGATTGATTTTATTTTTGGTGATCGCAAATTTATCAAAAGATAGGATACTGCCTAATATGTCTTTTAAGCTTGTATTAAGGAATGAGAACTAACAGGAATCTTTTAGTTCTTATTTAGCGTTTCTATTAATTTTTGATCGAAATCTTTCTTGAGAAGAGTTATTTCATCCACATTTTCATTTGGAATAGCCATGGACAAAACATAGTGCTGGATTTTCCATTTCCCCTTTTCCCTCGTCATGATCCCTGAACCTCTACAAATTCCCATATGGGTATCAAGAAGTTCGTCAAACCATGCGAAACGAAGGTTTGCACTAACAAAAATATTACGATCTACCGCGGTGAAATCCCAGGCTTTACCAGAATCGAAGTAAGGTTTGGAGAATTTTTTGAATTCCTGGATGGTCCAATTCTCAGTGGCATCTGTACCAATAAAAACCGCATCATGGGTCATCGCTGAAAAGTAATCATCGAAGTTAGCTTTACCTGCGGCTTTATGCCAGTTATTAAGGACTTTATCAATCTTCCTTTCGGCAGATTGAATATTCTCATCGGTTTGTTTTACCTGGCCGAAGCTAATAAAGGTGATCAATAGGAGAATCGGTAATATATTCAATTTCATTTCTGAAAGTTTTTTAAAAGATACTATTTTTTAGATACTAGTATGTCTTCAAAATCCTAAAGGCTGTCGGATTCTTTCAAACTTGTTTCGTCAGCTTCAAATTCATCAAGTTCTTTTTCAAAATCTTCCAAAGTCTTTAGGAAGATCTCATTCATTTGTAGCTTAAGATTATTGAATTCCGTATACAGTTCCTTTGCGGTTCGGGAAATAGCCTCCGCATCTGGGTCCCTTTTGGCGGCATACTGTTTCAATAATTGAGCCTTGGTATTCACGACGTTTAATCGAGCTTCCGAAGGCGTAGATTTAAGACTATCAGGAATGGTCGTTTTAAGGGATTGCATGATCTGGGCTATCGCATCTGCATGAGTTTTCACCTCACTTATGGTATAGGTGTCAAGTTTCTCGATCTCATTTTGGGCGGTTATAAACTCAACCCAGTTCAGTGCGTATTCCCGGGCCTCTTCATTTAACCTGAGCTGATCTTCCTGAATATTCAGTCTTTTTTGGAAAACAGTGGTGTCTTTAGCGGTGTGTGCAGAAACTTCTGTTTCGGGTTCCGATTTGCAGGAAATCAGAAGAAATAGAATGAAGAAATTGAATAAGATTCTCATAGAACAGATTTCAAAATAATACAAAGTTATTCATTATTTGCGGGAAAATCCCTTTACTTTTTAGATTGAAGGATTCGTAAAAACAAAAAGCATTTAACGAGATGGATTACGATTTCCTCTCTATAATTAAATATATTTGCAAAAAATTTATTTATGCCCGGACGAATTCTGATAATTGGTGCCTGTGGACAAATTGGTACGGAACTTACTATAAAATTGAGGGAGATTCATGGTGACGATCAAATAGTGGCCAGCGATATCAGGGAAGGAGCGGAAGAATTAATGCAATCCGGTCCATTCGAAATTCTTAATGCAACCGATGAACAATCTATCAGGTCGGTAATTTCGAAATACGAGGTAAGCCAGGTTTACCTTATGGCTGCGATGCTCAGTGCCACTGCAGAGAAGGCCCCGATGAAAGCCTGGGACCTTAATATGGATTCTCTTTTTATAATTCTTAACCTAGCAAAGGAAGGCATTATAGAAAAAGTTTTCTGGCCGTCCAGTATCGCCGTTTTTGGTCCTACGACTCCTAAGGATGGAACTCCGCAAACCACGATTATGGAACCCAGTACGGTTTATGGTATAAGTAAGCAAACCGGCGAAAGGTGGTGTGAATACTATAATCGAAAATTTGGGGTAGATGTAAGGAGTTTAAGGTATCCTGGAATTATTAGTTATAAAACGCTGCCAGGTGGAGGTACTACAGATTATGCTATTGAAATCTTTCATGAAGCAATAAAGAATGGATCATATACCAGTTTTCTTTCTAAAGACGCAGCACTTCCAATGATGTATATGGACGATGCAATAAAGGCTACCGTAAAAATTATGGAGGCTCCTGCAGATCAGATAAAGATCAGATCCTCTTATAATCTTGCAGCGATAAGTTTTACTCCGGAGATCCTTGCTTCCGAGATCAAAAAGCATATAAGCGGATTCAATATTTCTTACGAACCCGATTTCAGACAGAGTATTGCAGAAAGCTGGCCTTCCAGTATCGATGATTCGGCTGCTCGGGCACATTGGAACTGGGAACACGAATTTGATCTTGAGAGAATGACCAAAACCATGCTACATGGGGTAAATGAAACTTTAAAACAAAACGCTGAAAAATAAACATAAAAAAGCCGCTTTTAAAGCGGCTTTTTTAATTTGTGGTATCTAGACAATTAATCTTTATTCTTCGTCCTTCACAAGATGTGATGGTGAACCAGCAACTCCTCCAAAATAAGCTGCAATAGCTCCTAAAAGGAATACGATAAATGAATAGATACTTGCTTTTGCAAGGGCATCTGCCGTTCTATCACCTATTTTTACTGCTTTTTGTTTTGCTTCAGCGTAGATCTCTTCAGCTTTTTGAATAGCAGCATCAATCTGTTCTTCCCATTCACCAATCATTTTGTTGATCTCTTCCTCGGTAAGGTTAGTATTTTCTGCAAGATATTCTTTCAATTCACCTTTCTTGAAATAGTCCTGATCCCCTTCAACCTCTATATTCAAATTCCCGTCTTCATCGATTTCGAACGAAAGATCGTTGAAGAATTCGTCGACTTTTCGGTCTAGGTTCAGGTCCCGAAACATTTCATTTGCAGTGGATTTACCTTCTTCAAGGATTTCTTTAGCTTCCTCAGAAGTTTCCTTTGGAAGAATATCGAGCCGTTCTGCCTTATTTATTACCTGAAAGATCTGGTTTTTAACTTCACTATAAGAATAGTCTGCAGTTTTCTCACTTTGTTCTCTGGCATCCTGTATCTCTATTATTACTTTTTGCTGATCATCACTACTGAAAACAGAGCCAATGGTTCCTGTTATGCCGCTCACAACTCCCCCTACAAATGTAGCCAGGAAATAGAAGCTTACAGTAGCATAAAATCCCCAGGCTAGAAAACCGTGAAGACCACCGTCTGTTTTCGAGGGAAAACCGGACATTCTACCTGCGACAAATCCTCCTCCGAATAAAGCGATAAGATTGGCAATTATCCACCAAATTAAGGCTCCCGTGCCAAGTCCGTGAAGAGTACCCGATTCTTGAAGGGGATCAATCGTTGAGAATCCAAGGCCTACCCCCAAGAGATTAAGTAAGATTGAAATAGCTAAAGCGGTTAGTCCACCGGCAAAAATCGCTCCCCAGGATATCCTGGAAACTCGATTTGTGAAAGTATCTGGTCTTTTCATAACAAAGTTATTTTTTGATTACCCATTCAATATAACTTTACAAATAAGCCTATACCGTTAATATATGCTTAAATGCTAGTTTTTTAATATCTATTAACAATTGTACGAAGCAAATTAGTTGGTAAAAGCATAAAGTTTAATTTTTCTTTAGGATTTGAATTCGGATAGAAAGAGAATATTTTTATCGCAGCATCTCAAAGAAAAGGGACTATTACTGGATAAATTTCAGTTAATCAAATCTAGTTTTATAAAGGATAAGAGTTCACCCTAAAATAAATTGCATAAAAAAAGCCGCTGATAAAGCGGCTTTACTTTTACTCAGAAAAAATATATTATTCGATCACGCGTACTTCTGTAGCGTTCACTCCTTTTCTTCCTTCTGTTTCTTCGTACTCAACTCTATCGCCTTCCTGGATAGTTTCACCGTTTAAACCGGTAACGTGTACGAAAATGTCTCTTTTGGTGTCGTCGTTGGTAATGAATCCATAACCTTTAGATTCATTGAAAAATTTAACTGTACCTTCCATTGTAAAAAAAATAAATAATTAATAAAGCACAAACTTACATAATTATATTAATCACCGTTAGTTAAAATAAAATTCTTTTTAACGTTATTGATTATTAGCAAGTTAATCGATTCCCTTATCCTTCATTCTATCCATATTTTTTTTGGTGAGCGTGTAGTCTTCCAGTTTTTTTCCCCGCCATCTAACGACCAGAAAAATAGGCAATAATATAAATGCCGATAATAATACACCAATTCCTATGAGCCGGTCGCCCAGGATAATATTATCATCAATTCTAAAATAGAATCCCGTTCCTATTAAAATTAATATTAGGATTCCCAAAATTTTCATCACTAGATTCATAATTTATACTGTTACTTCAATTAATTTTTGTCTATACGCCGTAAGCAATTTAGATTTCGAAATAAACCCTATGTACTTTCCATTTTCCACTACCGGTAAATTCCACGCATCTGTTTCCTGGAATTTTCTCATTATATCGGTGGTTCTATCTTTTCCAAAATCAATAATTTCGGGAGTTACCTGTAAAAGTTCCCGGGCCAGTAATTCTTTATACAATTTCTTATTGAACATTATTGGCCTTAGATCATCCAATAAAATAATTCCGGTAAAATTCTTTTGTTCATCTACCACCGGGAAAAGGTTTCGGGACGACTTCATCACTCCTTTGCGAATGATTTCTCCAAGGTTCATATCTGAATTTAGCACGACAAAATTCGTTTCAATGACTTGTTTTATATTCAGCAAAGTTAATACCGTTTGGTCCTTATTATGGGTGATTAATTCTCCACGGGAGGCAAGGTCCAGGGTATAAACAGAATGTGGCTGTACCTGGGAAGTGATCATAAAGCTAATAGCAGCCGTTATCATTAACGGTACAAATAGTTCGTAACCGCTGGTTAATTCGGCAATTAAGAAAATAGCAGTAAGAGGGGCGTGCATAATACCTGCCATTAAACCCGCCATTCCCACCATTGTAAAGTTGCTTACCGAAATTGGGTTTTGAAGAATTCCTAAATTATTGATGACTAGAGCAAAACAGTGACCCATCGCACTGCCCATAAAAAGTACAGGTGCAAATATTCCACCTACTCCGCCGGCTCCGAAAGTCAGAGAGGTTGCAATTACTTTAAAAATGACCAGCCCTGCAAGGAGGGCAATCACCACCCAGATATTGTCTAAAGTTTCAGAAAAGAAATTATTTTCCAGGGCAAACATATAATTCCCCTGAAGCAAATTATTTATTACATCATAACCTTCTCCATATAATGGAGGAATTAGGAATACCAGAATACCCAAGGAAAAACCGCCTACCAATAATCTTGTAAAAGGAGACTTTAATTTGCAAAAGAGTTTATTGATTCTAAAGTAAACCTTTGTGAAGTAGATAGAGCAAACGGAAGCTAAAACTCCTAAAAGAATATAAAATGGAACTTCAGAGATTTGAAATTCATCACTTAGTTGGGAATGCAGAATAATATCTGATCCTGAGAAAAAATAGGTAGTTAAAATGGCTGAAACGGAAGCCAGCAAAAGAGGGATCATCGATACCAGGGTTAGGTCCAGGCTAAATATTTCAATGGCAAAAATAATGGCTGCAACAGGAGCTTTGAATAAAGAAGACATGGCACCGGCAGCTGCGCAACCAATTAGCAGCGTTCGTGAAGCCTGGTTCATTTTAAAGATCCTTGCAAGATTGGAGCTTATAGCTGCACCGGTAACAACTGTAGGTGCTTCTAATCCCACAGAACCTCCAAAGCCTACTGTTATGGGAGCTGTTATTAAAGAAGCATAGGTCTGGAATTTTCTCATGATCCCACTTCTTTTGGAAATAGCATGAAGGGTAGTTGGAATCCCATTCCCAACATCTCTTTTAAAAACGAATTTTACAATAGCAACAGTGAGGGCAATTCCTATTAATGGAAAGATAAAGTAGAATGCAGTGTGATAATTAATAACTAATTCTCCTTCCAGTAAAGACTGAATGTAATATGTGAAATTTTTTATTATTACCGCCACCAATCCTGCAATAAAACCAATTACTGCACTTAAGAACATAAGAAACTGGTGATTAGAAAGATGCTCGTTTTTCCAGGCTCCTAATTTTTCAGGAAGTGTTATAAACAGGTTCTTCAACTTGCCGGATATTTATGAAGTGAAGATAAAAAATCCCGCTACTCGCAGGATTTTTATTTTCTATAATTTAATTTGAAGATGTAGTTCCTTCAATTGTTCTTCATCCAGCTTTGCCGGTGCATCTATCATTACATCGCGCCCGGCGTTATTTTTTGGAAACGCAATAAAATCCCGAATGGTTTCCTGCCCACCCAAAATAGATACCAACCTGTCGAAACCAAAGGCAATTCCCCCGTGTGGAGGTGCTCCAAATTCAAAAGCGTTCATTAAAAATCCAAATTGTTCTTTAGCCTCCTCAGGGGTAAACCCAAGGTAATCGAACATCATGGCCTGAGTCTTTTTATCGTGAATCCTTATTGATCCCCCACCAATTTCATTTCCATTAAGAACAAGATCGTAAGCATTTGCACGAACTTTTCCAGGTTCGGTTTTCAGTAATTCAATATCTTCAGGTTTTGGAGAAGTAAAGGGATGGTGCATTGCGTGATAACGTTTACTTTCTTCATCATATTCTAGTAAGGGGAAATCTAATACCCATAAAGGTGCAAATTCATCAGATTTCCTAAGTCCTAATTCTGTAGCCAAATTCATTCTTAAAGCACTTAACCTGGTCCTGGTTTTATCTGCCTCGCCGGCCATTATCAGAATAAGATCTCCGGGATTTGCTCCCGATAAATTTGCCCATTCCTTAAGGTCTTCTTCAGAATAAAATTTATCTACAGATGATTTTAAACTGCCATCTTCATTGTATTTTACCCAAACCAGTCCATTTGCTCCAATTTGCGGTCTCTTAACCCAATCAATAAGATTATCAATTTCCTTCCGGGTATAAGAGGCAGCGCCGGGAACAGCAATTCCAACTATAAGTTCCTGGTCGTCAAAAACTTTAAATCCTTTGTTTTTTGCGGCCTCATTAAGCTCGGCGAACTCCATTCCAAACCTGATATCAGGTTTATCATTCCCGTACTTTTTCATAGCATCGGCATAAGTCATTCGCGGAAATTTTTCTATTTCCACTCCCTTTATTTGATTAAGAAGGTGACGTGTAAGGCCTTCAAAAGTGTCAAGAATATCTTCCTGTTCAATAAAAGCCATTTCACAGTCGATCTGGGTGAATTCGGGCTGCCTGTCTGCTCTTAGATCTTC
>CAYWAB010000008.1:23698-30343 GCA_964456105.1 uncultured Christiangramia sp.
CCATTCCGCCAAACATTAAAAGCTGCTTAAAAGTTTGAGGAGATTGAGGAAGTGCGTAAAACTGCCCTTCATTCATTCTGCTTGGTACCACGAAATCACGGGCACCTTCGGGAGTTGATTTAATTAGATATGGGGTTTCCACCTCTATAAATCCCTCTTTCGAAAGGTAATTTCTAACTTCCATTCCCACCTTATGGCGAAACATTAAATTTTCCTTTACAGGATTCCTTCTAATGTCCAGGTAACGGTATTTCATCCTTAATTCCTCACCGCCATCGGTTTCATTATCTATTGTAAACGGGGGTGTGAGGGAAGGATTCAGCACCTTAAATTCCTTTACCAGGATTTCAATATCGCCTGTAGCAAGCTGCGGATTTTTGGACTCCCGCTCTATAACTTCCCCTTTGATTTGAATAACGAATTCCCGCCCAAGCTCTGAAGCTTCCTTAAGCATTTCTCCAGAAGTCCTCTCTTCATCAAAAATAAGCTGCGTAATACCATACCGATCCCTAAGATCAACCCACACCATAAAACCTTTATTCCTTATCTTCTGGACCCATCCAGCAAGGGTTACATTTTCTCCAATGTTAGCAGCAGTTAATTCTCCACAGGTGTGACTTCTATACATAATTATTGTTCAAATTTAAAAGGCAAAAGTAAGAAGATATAGCGGTTTCTAAAGGTGAAAACCTAAAATTTCCACAATATAACGAGGGGTATGGCAAATATTTTTCGCTTGCAATGTTAACTTAATGTTACGTAAATGTTTTTTTAATGTAAATTTTGTTATATTCGTATAGATCTAAAATTTATTGCTATGAAAATATTAAACTCCGTTTTAGTTGTGGCTGCTCTTTTATTTAGCGTAGCAGTTTCTGCACAAGAAGTGAAATTTGAAAAAAAAGGAGATCTAGTTAAAGGGATTTATTATTATGAAGATGGAACTATTAGCCAGGAAGGAACGTTCAAGAATGGAAAACTCCATGGGGAGTGGGTTTCTTATGACCAAAATGGTAAGAAGACAGCCCTTGCGAACTATAAGGAGGGAGAAAAGGACGGAAAATGGTTTTTTTGGGCTAACGATATTTTAACTGAAGTTGACTATACTAACAATATAATTGCCGAAGTAAAAAGCTACAAGAATACCAATGCGATTGTGAATCGGTCTTAGCTCAAAAAAATATAAAATAACAAACCCGAAGCTTTTGCTTCGGGTTTTTTGTTTTTAAGCATTAGCTAATTTCCTGCGTTTACGTTCCGCTTTTCGGTTAGCCATATTAACTTTCATTCGGTTAACCAGGTAAAACATTACCGGCACCACGACCAGGGTCAGGAAGGTGGCGAATACAAGACCGAATATAACTGTCCACGCCAATGGCCCCCAGAAGATCACATTATCTCCACCTACAAAAATATTAGGATCATAGTTCATAAATAAGTTAAAGAAATCTATGTTTAGGCCCACTGCAAGAGGGATTAATCCTAAAACTGTAGTTATAGCCGTTAATAGAACTGGACGTAAACGGGATTTTCCTCCGGCAACAATAATTTGAAAATATTCTTCACGGGTTAATAACTCGTGTTCTTCATAACCCAGCTCATTCTTTTTTCTGTCAATTAGCAGCTGAGTATAATCAATAAGTACAATAGCGTTATTTACCACAATACCTGCCAGGGAGATAATACCCATCATAGTCATTATAATAACAAAATCCATTTGAAATATCACCAGTCCTAGAAATACGCCCGCCAAACTCAATAATACCGCCATTAAAATAATAACAGGTTTTGATACAGAATTGAACTGAGCTACAAGAATAAGAAGGATTCCTCCCAGTGCTATAAGTAAAGCTTTTAACAGGAAATTCATATTTTCTTCCTGCTTTTCCTGTTCTCCCGTAAATTGCAGATTCATTTCTTTGGGCAGATCGTAATTGTTAAGCGACATCTTTAATTGTTCCACAATTTCATTCCCATTGTATCCCTGCAACACATTGGAATAAAGTGTAATTACCCTTTTTAGATCTTTTCTTTTAATGGAATTAAAAGCAGAGGTAGTAGAAGTTTCTACAACAGAGGATATGGGAACCTGAACAAGTTCGCCTGTAGTCTGGTTCCTAAAGGTGATTGGCTGATTAAAAAGTGCATTTTGATCATACCTTGCTTTTTCATCAAATCTCACATTGATCTTGTAATCATCATCTCCATCTTTATAAGTTGAAACTTCTTCACCATAAATAGATCTTCTCAACGTTTGCCCTACCGAGGAAGTTGTTACTCCAAGTTGCCCCGCTTTTCTCCTGTCAACACGTACATCAAGTTCGGGTTTTGACTTATTTACATCAATCTTTAATTCTTCAATACCTGCAATACTCAGATCCTGAATGTAATTTCTAACACGCTCAGCTTCTATTAGCATTTCTTCGTAATTCTCACCTTTTAATTCAATATTAATAGGATATCCTGAAGGCGGACCAGCAGCATCTTTTTCCACGATTATAGAAGCTCCGGGAAATCCCTGTACAGCATCACGCACTTCAGATAAAACATCACTGGATTTTACTCCGCGACGCTTATTGTACTCTCTCATGGACAAAGTAACTTTTCCTTTATGAGGCATTTCGTTTTGTTGTCCGCCATCTGTTTGAGGATTTCCTGCACCCTGGCCTACCTGCGAAATAGCAGATTCTACCATATAGTTATAACCATCTGCATCTTCGTATTTTTTTATAACCTCAAAGATCTGTTCTTCAACTTCTTTAGTTAGCTCGTTGGTCCTTTCTATATCTGTTCCTTCCGGATATTCTATATAAGTAATGATCTGGTTAGGTTCATTTTCCGGAAAGAAAAGCACATTTGGCTGCACCAAACCAACCAGGACAAATGAGAATATAAGCAGCGCCAGGGTTCCGAAGAAAAAGAAATAAGCCTTTCTCTTCCGCAGGGCAAATTTTAAAAACCCTTCATAACTGTTTTCCAATTTTTTCAAAGATTTGTACTGGAAATATTTAACTCCTTTTGCCAAAACATATTTGTAGAACCAAAGCATAAGGGCACTAAAGATCAAAAGATTTCCTATTGCCCGTAACGCACCCATATCTGCAACAAAACCTCCAACAAGTAATATAATTCCAACCCCGGCCAATATTCCGCTAAACCTTATCAATCTTCTTTTCGATAATCCTTCTTCTTCAGTTTCCATAAATCTTGAGGTCAGCATCGAGTTGATTACCAAGGCAACAAAAAGTGAGGAGCCTAGAACCACAGAGAGTGTCATTGGAAATATTACCATGAACTTTCCAATAGTTCCCGGCCATAATCCTAAAGGGAAAAATGCTGCAAGGGTGGTGGCGGTGGATGCAATAATAGGCCATGCTATCTCTCCAAGACCTTGTTTGGCCGCTTTGATCCTGGGCATTCCCTGGTCCATTAAAGAGTACACATTTTCAACTACCACTATCCCGTTATCAACCAACATCCCCAGTCCCATTACAAGTGCAAACAACACCATGGTATTCAATGTAAAACCTAAACTGGAAAGAATGATAAAAGACAGGAACATCGAAAGCGGAATTGCGAAACCTACAAAAAGCGCATTCCGGAATCCTAAAAAGAACATAAGAACCACAACCACCAGGATCACCCCAAAAATGATATTATTTACAAGGTCATCAACCTGGGTCTGGGTCTTCGTAGACTGGTCATTTGTAAGTGAAATATGTAATCCTTCTGGCAGGTAATTTTCCTGTTCTGCTGCAACAATTTTTTTTATCTCATCTACAGCTTCGATCATATTTTTTCCCGCCCGTTTCTTAATGTCAAGCATTACAACAGGTTCTCCATATTCCCTGGCGAACGTAGTAGGATCTTTTTCCTGAAATCTAATTTCGGCTATATCGCGAAGAAAAATATTTCCTCCTTCACGTTTCACAACTACGTCATTTAATTCATTTGGATCTTCTATTTCACCTATTATCCTGATATTCTTCTGAACATCATTGGAAAGAATATTACCACCGGAAATTGTCCTGTTCTCAAGACTAACAGCATTTACCACATCGGTAAAGCTCACTTTTGAAGCGGTCATTTTGTAGACGTCCAAGGCAATTTCAACTTCCATTTCTTCAGCTCCACGAATGGTAGCCTCTTTTATCTGCGGAAGTATTTCGATTCTATCTTGAAGGTATTCGGCATAATCTTTTAGTTGCTGAACAGTATAATCCCCGGTTAAATTAATATTGAGGATAGGCATTTCTTCAGATAAATTAAGATCAAAAACGTTGGGTTCTACCTTGGCGCCATTATCCATAGTTGGCCAGGTAGTTTCTGCCTTTACAAGATCTACTTTATCCTTTATTTTCTGTTTAGCTATGTCGACTCCTACTTCGTCTTCGAACTCCACAATTACCATCGAGTAATCCTGGAAAGTAGTAGAACTAATATCTTTTACGCCTCCAACATTGTTAAATTCCTGTTCAAGGGGTTCTGTTATAAACTTCTCCACATCCTCGGCAGAGTTACCCGGGTTAACAGAACTTACATAGATCTTGGTCTCGATAATTTCGGGAAAAGATTCACGGGGCATGCTGTAGTAGGAGATAAGCCCTCCAACTAAAATTATGGCTGTTATAACGTAAACAGTCATCCTGTTATCTATAGCCCAGGAAGAAAGTTTAAATTCTTTATCTATTTTCTTATTCATAATAGTTGCTGTACTTTCTAATTTCTTAGCCTTACTTTTTGTGAATCCTGTAAACTTTTATTTCCTCCCACAATTACCTGATCGCCGGTTTTAAGGCCTCCCGAAATTTCTACTTTGTTATCATAAATACGGCCTGTTTCTACAACCACTCTTTTTGCTATTCCGGTAGTATCGGTGTCCTGCTCCAGAACGTAAATCACACTTTCTCCCTTGCTGTTTTTCTGGATCGCACTCTCCGGAATTGTGATCGCATTTTCGGCTGAATAATCATTTAGCTTTACTGTAGCTATTAGGTTTGGTTTTACAAGGCCATCTTCATTTGGAATAGCAACTTCGATTTGAAAAGTACGGTTGCTTGGATTGATGAAATTCCCCACCTGTCTAACTTTTCCTTCATATTCTTTCCCAATTGCCGGAATATCCACAATGACCGGGGTGCCTTCAGAAATACTCTGTAGGTAAACTTCGGGTACCGCAGCCTGTATGTACATATTGCTGAGGTTTACAAGCCTGAACAATGGATTCTGCCCCGGGTTTACCACTTCTCCTTCATCTGAAAGTACCTCGTCAATAACCCCTGCAAACGGAGCACGAACATTAGTTTTTGCCAGTTGCGATTTTAATTGATTCACTGCATTCTGTGCTGCTTCGTAATTTGTTTTTGCCTGAAGGAATTGAATTTCTGAACCAATATTTTGATCCCATAATCTCTTTTGTCTTTCAAAGGTAGTTTTAGCCAAGGCTGCCTGTGATTCCAGTTGCCCTAACTGGCTATCAAGCCCCCCTTCATTGATCTTAGCTAAAAGTTCTCCCTTTTTCACCTTTTGCCCCTCTTTAACATAAACCCGGGTAAGGGTTCCGGAATATTCGGGGTAGATCACAATATTTTCCTTGGTCGTCACATCTCCCTGCACCTGGGTAAAATGATTGAAGACGGTGTCGTTAACTGTTAGTGTTGCCACCAACGGGAAATTCTTGTTTGGATCCAGCTTCATGATAGCGGCATCCAATTGATCTATTTTTGCAGCGAGATCACTTTGCTGTTTACTCAGCTCTACCTTTCTGGCTCTAATCGCCTGTAGATCGTTGGTTTCAATAACATCCTCTACAGATTGGCCATCAGAATTTCCGCAGGATATTAAAAAGAAGGAAAACAATATTAAAACAAGTAAATTTTTCATAGGATATTTTTATGTGGAAGTTCTATTTTGAAGTTGAATATTTTGTAGTATCTAAAAGATTTTCGAGAGCTACTTTAGAAGTGATCACGTTCAGCATTGCCTGTAAAAGATCCTGCTGGGCAGCGTAAAGCTGTCGCTGAGCTTCTCCAAGTTCAAAACTTCCCGAAAGGCCTTCAAAGAATTTGATCTCATTTTTATTTTCAATTCTTTGAGCTAATTCAAGGTTCTTTTTTTGGATCTGATAATTCTCCAGGCTAAACTCATAATCATTTTTAGCTGAATCTATCTGTAGTTTCACCTGATTTTCTACCTCTTCCAATTGGATTAGTGCCTGCTCATACTCGATTTTTCTTTGCTGGGTTCTTGAATTTCGCAACCCACTGCTAAAGATTGGAATGTTTAAACTCACCCCTAATATAGATTGAGTAAAATAGGTTTGGTTATCATTAAAAAAGGTAAAATCATTACTGTTTCCCTGGAAACCGTAATTTACAAATCCGGAAATGGTAGGAAGCGCTTTTGCCTTCTCCAGCTTCACAAATATTTCGGCAGATTCAGCCTGGTTTTCAGCAATCCTGTAGTCAATATTTTCTTCTACGGGAATTTCTTTTGCTAACAGTGCCAGGTCATAATATTGCATGGCCACATCATCAAGTTCATCGGTAAGTGTTAATTCCGCTTCCACGGTAATTCCAAGGGCCATACTTAGAAGTTCGTATGAGATACTTCTTAGCCTTAGGCTCCTGTTGAGGTTGTTCTGGA
>CAYWAB010000008.1:30353-32155 GCA_964456105.1 uncultured Christiangramia sp.
CCTAATAATGTTATCTGTAACTGCTCTACGTCCTCTTCTTCAGCTAAACCATTTTCAAAGATTTTCTGAGTGTCGTTGTAGGTTTTTTGAAGAGTTTCGATATTCTTTTCTAGTATGTCCACACTTTCCTTTGCCAAAAGAACATTTCCATAGGCATTAATGATTGCAGATTTTACTTCCTGATCTGTTTTAGTCTTGGCATTTCTGGAAATTTGCAGAAGTGTTTGTGCAGATTGTACTCCAACAATATAGGATCCATCAAAAATTAATTGGTTCCAGGTAGCTGCGCCGGTTAAATTTTGTTTAGTCCCAAATCGTACAGGAACAAAAGTGCCGGGCGCACCTCCTGCAATTTCCCCGGGAATTAATGTCACCGGCTGCTTAAGGAAGTTTTGGTAATCTACATTTCCGGAAATTTGTGGTAAACCCTGGGCAATAATTTCCCATTTTTGCCTTAATGCCTTTTCCACTTCCTTTTCTGAGATGCGGGAGGTGTAATTATTCTCCAACCCAAAAGCAATTGCTTCTTCTAAAGAAAAAGTATAGGCCATAGGAACTTCCTGTTCCTGCGCAAAGGTTGTAAAGGATAGTATAATCAAAAATATAAAGAAGCTATTTTTTATCATTTCTAATCTTCAATTGTTAAAAATTCTTTTAATATTTCAAGACCTTTAGGCGTTACAATAGCCCTTAAATGGTATTCTAGGTATTTTTCATTTACCTCTCTCATCGAGTAATTCGCAGCGGGAAAAAGGTCACTTCCCTTAATCGCCGTCATACCTAAAAAGTATATTTTACTAATGAAATCCACCGGAATGGAGGGGCGGTATAAACCACCTTTTATACCTTTTTCGAGATTTTGTATTATGCTGCATTGCATCGTATTGAAGTGATGCTTTTGTACAGATAAGAAGATCTTTGGGTAATACTTATTAAGCTGAAACTGAGGAGAAGATTTTTCATCCTTCAAGTGATGCATCACAAAACTTTTTATTTCAAACATTTCAACAATTGCATTGAGGTTTTTTTCTTTTATTTTCTCAATACCTTCATCGATCGATTCCAAAATAAAGAACGTAACGGCTTCAACTAACTTCGTTTTATTAGGGAAATGGATATAAATTGTTTTCTTGGACATCCCCATTTCATTGGCAAGATCATCCATAGTTACACTTTTAAACCCAAGGTTCAGGAATAGATCTGCCGCTTTTTTAATTATTTCTTCTTTCATTTTTCTTTTCTGAAGGCGCAAATGTACAACAGGAAACTTTAAAAACAATAAAAGTTTCCAAATTTTTCACGGAAAGCTTCAGAGAGATCTAAAAAATAATTTCAATTATTATATTTTAGCCAAAAATAATGCTGATGCTTTCCATTTCTCAATACCGTGAGGCCTTTATAGATCACTTGCATAAAAAGATAACTCCACGTGAACCGGAAAATCTTTATGATCCTATTCTTTATATTCTCAATCTTGGAGGTAAAAGGCTTCGGCCTGTACTTGTATTAATGTCTGCCGATATCTTTGGTGGTTCCTATAAAAAAGCTCTCGATGCGGCCCTTGCAATTGAGGTCTTCCACAACTTTTCTTTGGTTCACGATGATATTATGGATGATGCTCCTCTTAGGAGAGGAAAGGAAACTGTTCACGAGCGGTGGGATATCAATACGGGAATATTATCTGGCGATGCGATGCTTATAAATGCATACCAGTTATTTGAAAATTATGACGGCTCCATTTTTAAAGAACTGGCACAACTTTTCACAAAAACCGCCATCCAGGTATGTGAAGGGCAGCAGTA
>CAYWAB010000009.1:0-31475 GCA_964456105.1 uncultured Christiangramia sp.
TACTTTACGGACTTTGTATTTTTAGTCTAAAGAATTAATGATACATGGAGCAACCTAATGAGGACCGTTTCAGACACAGAGACCTGAATTGGCTTAGCTTTAATGAAAGGGTTCTTCAGGAAGCCGAGGATAAACTAAATCCCTTATACGAAAGGATAAATTTTCTTGCCATTTTTTCCTCAAATCTGGACGAATACTTCAGGGTTAGGGTTTCTCAGTTGCGACAAATGAAAAGGGTAAAAAAGAGTATCCGCAAAACCCTAGCTCTAAGACCGACCAAGATCACCAAAAAAATCATTGAGAAAGTCAAGGATCAACAGGAGAAATTCGGTGAGATCTACTATAGTGAAATAATTCCTGAACTTGCAGATCATGGAATCCAGGTATTGGATGCCTATCATTTTGATGGTTCAAACAAGGATTTTGTAAGTTCCTATTTTCAGGAAAAAGTCAAAAAACATTTAAACCCAGTCACGCTGGACCTTGACAGGGAAAATGAACTGTTCCTTGAAAATTCGGTATTGTATTTCCTCATTACTTTTAAGGAAAATAATAGATTGGCGGTAGTTAATATTCCTGTAGAGGAGTGTGGGCGATTTGTTATGATGCCTCAAAAAAACGAAATCCATTATATCACATATCTTGATGAGATAATAAGACATGAGGTTTCTTCCCTATTCCATGACAATGAAATTGTAGGTATCTATGAAATGAAGCTTTCTCGAGATGCAGAACTATATATTGATGATATATATGAAGGAGTTCTTGCCGAAAAGATCTACAAATCCCTGAAACAACGGATGGAGGGTCAACCTACAAGATTGCTTTATGATTCCAAAATGCCAAAAGAAGTTCAAAAAAGGATCAGAAAATTATTGAACCTAGGTAAAATAGATATGATGCCTGGAGGGAAATATCATAATTTCAAAGATTTTTTCTCTTTTCCAGATCCTACAAATAATCCTGAACTTCACTATAAAGAATTAAAACCGCTTCCCCACCGTCTTCTGGAAAAAGCAGAGGATTATTTTCGAGTAATCGCGGAAAAGGATCTTTCCCTGCACTTTCCCTATATGTCCTTTAATTATGTAGAACGCTTTTTGGAAATGGCTTCGGTGGATGAAAATGTGACCGATATTAAGATCTCCCTTTACAGGGTAGCAGAGGAATCAGACCTTACTTCTTCGCTTTTAAGGGCCTTAGAAAACGGTAAAAGGGTAACGGTTTTTGTAGAAGCCAAAGCACGCTTCGATGAAGAAAATAATATTTCCTGGGGCCGAAAATTTGAGGAAAAAGGAGCGAATGTGATCTACAGTTATCCAAAGGTAAAGGTGCATTCCAAAATTTTACTTATCTGCCGGAGAGAAGGCGATATCACTATGAGGTATTCTTACATTGGTACTGGTAATTTCAATGCAGAAACTTCAAAGATCTACTGTGATCACGCGCTTTTTACTGCTAATAAATATATCACCAAAGAGTTACATCGATTATTTAAGGTACTTGAAGGAGAGTTAATCATCCCACGGGAAAAGAATCTTTTGATTTCCCCTTTTTCTACCCGACAGGAATTCATGAGGCTGATCTTTAATGAGATCGAAAATGCCAGAATGGGTAGAAAAGCGAAGATCACTGCCAAGATGAATAGTCTGGAAGATAAAGATATGATCGACCTGCTTTATAAAGCCAGTTCGGCCGGAGTTGAAGTAAGATTGTTAATTAGAGGTTTTACCTGTTTAATTCCAGGGGTCAAAGGTTTAAGTGAAAACATCTATATAACGAGCGTTGTAGATAGGTTTCTGGAACATGGCCGTATTTATGTCTTTGAAAATGACGGGAATGAACTTATGTTCTTTGGTAGTGCAGACCTAATGAATCGAAACCTGGATAGGCGTATCGAAGTTATTTCTCCCGTTCTTGATGAGGAGATCAAAAAAGAATTTAAGGAAATCCTGGAAATCCAGTTAAAGGACAATGTTAAAGCTCGCATACAGGATCAAGAGGAATCCAATAAATACGTAGGGTCTGAACAAGGTGAAAAAAAGATTCGATCCCAGTACGAAATTTATAATTATCTTAAAAGAAAACATACAGCATGAAAACCATTAAAGTAGGTGGAGTTCCGGAGCATTTTAATCTTCCCTGGCATTTGTGTATCGAGAACGGACAATTTAAAGAAGAGGATATAAATGTGGTCTGGAAGGATTTTCCTGAAGGAACCGGAGCGATGTGCGAAGCTTTAAGGTCTGGAGAGCTCGATGCCGCAGTTATACTTACTGAGGGGATTATTAGGGATATCATAAATGGTAACGAATCGAAGATCATCCAAACTTACATAGGTAGTCCGTTGATCTGGGGAATTCATGTAGCTGCTGGTTCCAATTATTATAATTTAAAAGATCTCGAAGGTACTAAAGCAGCGATAAGCCGTAAGGGAAGTGGCTCACACCTTATGGCATACGTTAATGCGCAAAATCAGAATTGGGATATCGAAGCGCTTAAATTTGAAATTGTAAATAATCTAGAAGGAGCGATTAAAGCTTTAAAGCAGGACGATGCTCAGTATTTTATGTGGGAGCATTTCACCACAAAACCGCTCGTGGATGATCATACCTTCAGGCTTGTTGCCGATTGTCCTACCCCATGGCCCTGTTTTGTGATCGCAGCCAGGAATGAAAGCATCAGGAAAGATGGCGAGCGATTATCCAAAATGCTTAAGATATTAAATGACGAATCCAGGAATTTCAAGAACAGACCAAAAATCGATGTCGAGTTATCTCAAAGGTATCAACAAAAGCTGGAAGATATCCGGAAGTGGATGGATCTAACAAGATGGAGTCAACAACAAATTTCTGAAGTTGATATCGAGAAAGTCCAAGAAACTCTTTTTGACTTGAAACTAATTGATAAAAAATATCAGTATACAGATTTAATCTACGATCTCTAATTATAAAATGATCTTTATAAACTATGGTTTAGATTCTTAAGATTTTAAGAAGACTAAAATAATTTGTATATTTAAACTGCTTTTAATCAACCATTTAGATCTTCGCTTAATTTACTTCACTATACGCGGGGTTAATCGATTTTAATCAAATTTTTATTACCCGGGCCCTATCCGCAATGTCCAAACACACTACTACTAATTATGGTTCAGTAGAGAATTTCTATGCCTCAATTTCTCTAATCCTGATTCAAACTAGCAAGTATAAATTAACCATAAAACCAATAAATTATGAAGTTATTAAAAAAGAGTTTTGTACTAATTCTTAGTTTGATGCTTGTTTTTACAATAGGTTGTCAAAAAGAAGTAACTGATCAACAGCTGGAAACTTATGACCTTTCTAATAAGAAGGCTAATTCTGACGAACCTATCGAACTGGCTGGAATTATTTATGATATATCAGACACTCCAGACGGAGGATTGATGGCCGCTGTGGATGAAGGAACAAAGTCAATAAAGATCATTAGAAACGGCAAGGTTATTCCTATGAACACCATTGATTCACAAACAGCAATTCAGGGGGTAGAGGCTCTTGACGGAGGTAAGGCCTTTGCCATTACCGGTGCGATAGATCTTGCAGTTGGAGGTGCTTTATACAGTGTTTCCCAGGGATATACCAAGATGGTTGCCGATCTATCACAATTCGAAAAAGATAATGATCCCGATGCATTTGCAGGTTTTGAATGGAAAGATCAACGTTGCGAAGCTATTGATGGTTTTTCAGCGGGACCACAAAATAATCCATTCAAACTTTTAGCTCTTTCAAGGGAATCTGTTATCGTTGCAGACGCTGCAGCGAATACAGTTCTTTCTGCAAATGTTTCAGGGGATATAGACTGGAAAGCAATACTTCCCCCTCCTTCAGATGAAGATGGTTGGATGGTAAGATGGAACGCCACCGAGGATGAAGATGTTCCGTGCTATGTTCAACCGGTTCCAACATCGGTGGCCATGGATGATGAAGGAAATCTCTATGTTGGGGAACTTACAGGTGCCCTTGCTCCTGAAGACGGACTTCCGGTAAATAGGTCCAGAGTATGGAAACTTCCATTAGATGGAAATAATCTTGCATGCTCTGTGGATGGATCAGAATGTAATGTTCTTATAGATGGTTTAACCTCGGTTATGGATGTCGCTATCGGGCCCGATGGTTTACTGTATGTTGTTGAGTTTGATGCAAACAGTTGGTTATCTTCAGTAGTTGAAGCAATACCTTGGGGAGGAGGAACGGTAACAGCATTCGATCCTGAGACAGGTCAAGAAGAAAAAGTAATTGAAAGTGATCTTGTTTACCCTACAGCAATTAGTTTTGATAAATGGGGAAACTTATGGGTTGCAGAAAATGGAGCATTTATAGGAGCAGCATCTACAATAAGAATGATTGAATTATAGATCACTGATAAACAGGAGCTTTTTTAGAAATAAAGCTCCTGTTTATTTTTAAAATATCATTTAGTGTTTTTCATAAATAAATTATTCCTAATTTCGAATACCAAACTATTCAACCTTTAATGAAAAACATTTTATCCGCAGTTCTTCTGCTCTGCTTTACCAGCCTGTCTTTTGCACAATCTGATGACGAAGATCAAAACTTTAACCAGAGAAACACTTCTCAAAACGAATTAAGTATCAATGCTTTTAATCTGGTTGCTTTCGGAGTAATTGAGATTACTTACGAGCGAATCATTTCAGAGAATTCAACCTGGGCTCTTGAAGGTTTTTTACATCCAAGCAAGGAAGATTATATCGATGAAGCTTATTACAAGGATTTTTCTATCACGGGTAAATACAAGCATTTCTTTAGTTCTACCTATGCCAGGGGCTTTTACGTTCATGGATTTGGGATGTTGTCATCGGGTGAATATGAAACTGGCTACTATTATGACGATAATCTTGGAGGCTATTATGAAACTGAGGATTATACAGATTTTGCTATAGGTTTTGGCCTTGGAGGCAAATTCGTTTCTACAGGTGGATTTTTGCTTGATCTTAGTACGGGTATAGGTAGAAACCTTTTTAACGATAATGCTCCACAAGTAGTGGGACAGTTTATGGTAAACCTTGGATACCGTTTCTAATTACCAGTTAATCGGTTCCTTTCCCTTATTAATAAGATACTCATTGGCTTTGCTGAAATGTTTATTTCCAAACCAATAGCCTCTGTTGGCACTTAAAGGGGAAGGATGTCCGCTGGTTAAAACCAGATGTTTTGAAGAATCGATAAGCTTCGACTTTTTCTTTGCATAACCTCCCCATAGCATAAAAACTATCCCTTTTTTATTTTTAGAGATTGTTTTAATAACCTGGTCTGTAAATTCTTCCCAACCCTTATTTTGATGTGATCCGGCCTCGTGTGCTCTAACAGTTAATGTAGCATTTAATAATAAGACACCCTGGTCTGCCCACCTTTGCAAATTTCCTGTAGAAGGAATCGATTTGCCCAGATCATCCTCGATTTCCCTGAAAATATTTTTAAGAGAAGGGGGATACTGTATCCCATCATTGACTGAAAAACATAGCCCGTTTGCCTGTCCCGGTCCATGATAAGGATCCTGACCTAGAATCACCACTTTTGTGTTTTGGAATGTAGAATGGTGAAAAGCAGCGAATATTTCTGAGCCTGGCGGAAAACACTTATTTTCAGTATATTCCTGTTTTACGAACTCAGTAAGGCTTTTAAAATACTCCTTCTCAAATTCTGGCTCCAGTTTTTTTTTCCAGCTGTCGTGTATTCTTACGTTCATGAGAATTAAGTAACTTTGCAGGACCTCAAAAGTAGGGAAAAATTGATATGATTAAAATTAGTTCCAAGAGTCTTGAAGATCTTGAGTTTCCAACCGTATGTGAGCAGATAAGTGAACTATGTGTTACAGGACAGGGAAAAGAAAAGGCGCTTACTATACAACCTTATAAAAATTTCAGAGAAACCGTTTTTGGTCTAAATCAGACCAATGAATACCTTTCTTCCAAGAACCAGGAAAAACCTATCCCTAATCACGGTTTCGATTCGATCCAGCAGGAAATTAAACTTCTGGGAATAGAAGGATCTTTAGTAGAGATTGGTGGATTCAGAAAAGTTGCCGCAATAACGGAAACAGTAAACGATCATTTAAAATACTTCAAAAAATACGCTGAAATCTACCCTGCATTATCGGAAACAGTTTCCCATATTGAATTCGATCTGAGCTTGGTAGAACGAATAAATACCGTAATTGACAGATTTGGAGAAATGAAGGATAACGCCTCTCCCCTTCTTCAGGATTTAAGAAGATCCATCAATTCGTTTCGCGGTAAAATAAATACCAGTTTTAATTCAGCTCTTTCGACCTATAACTCTTACGGATATCTTGATGAGATCAAGGAAAGTGTTGTTGAGAATGTGCGGGTACTTGCAGTAAAAGCAATGTATCGTCGTAAAGTTAAAGGCGGAATTATGGGTAATTCCAAAACAGGTAGTATCGTTTATATTCAACCTGAAACAACTTACAAATACACCAGGGAGCTCAATAATCTTCAGTACGAAGAAAAAGAGGAGGTAAAACGTATCCTTAAAGCTTTAACCGAGTTTACCAGGCCTTATCGTCCTGTTCTTATTGATTACCAGGAATTATTAAGCGATCTTGACGTAATTGCAGCAAAAAGCAAGTATGCTGAAAGGATAAATGGAATTCTTCCTAAAATCACTAAAGAAAGAGAGCTTCAATTAAAGGACGCCTACCATCCACTTTTATATCTAAGCAATAAAAAGAAAGGAGAAAAGACATTTCCGCAAAGTATAGCGCTTTCACCAGATAATCGAATTATGGTTATTTCAGGTCCTAATGCAGGGGGAAAAAGTATTACCCTTAAAACGATAGGCCTGCTCCAGGTAATGATTCAAAGCGGAATTCTCATTCCTGTCCATGAATATAGCCGGGTGTGTATCTTCAATAAAATTCTTACGGATATTGGGGATAATCAGTCAATAGAGAACCATTTGAGCACCTATAGTTACAGGTTGAAGAATATGAACCGATTTTTGCGTAAATGTGATGATAAAACTCTTTTCCTGATCGACGAATTTGGTACCGGGAGTGATCCTGAGCTTGGTGGTGCTCTTGCGGAGACCTTTCTGGAGGTTTTTTATGAGAAACAGTCTTATGGTATCCTAACTACCCATTATGCCAATTTAAAAAAGCTGGCTAGTGAGTTGGATAATATGAGCAATGCTAATATGATGTTCGATAGTAAGACTTTGGAGCCTGTATATAAACTACAGGTAGGTGAAGCTGGAAGTTCCTTCACTTTTGAGGTAGCACAAAAGAACGGCATTCCCTACAGTCTTATAAATCGTTCTAAAAAGAAGGTTGAACGGGGAAAAATACGTTTCGACCGAAGTATCGCAAAACTTCAAAAGGAACGATCTGAATTAAGAAAAACTACCGATTCTTTAAAAAGTAAGGAGGAAAAGGCAGCAGAACAGAAAGACAGGCTAGAAGAGATCAATTCCAGGGTACAACAAAAACTGGAAAGTTACCAGGAACTTTATGATGCAAATCAACGTTTGATCTATTTAGGCCAAAAAATAAATGATCTTAGTGAGAAGTATTTCAATACCGGTAAAAAACGTGAACTAATAGGTGAATTTCTAAAAATTGTTGAAATAGAGAATTCTAAAAGAAAAAAAGAGAGCTTAAAAGAACAAAAAAACAAAAAGGCGAAAGAAAAACAGCTTCAAAAAGAAGTTCAGAAGAAGATTGAACCTATCAGGGAGAAAAAGAAAGAAGAAAAGAAAAAGCAAAAGGAGCTGGAAAAGCAGGAAGCCAATAAGCCAAAACCAAAACTAAAAACTGGAGACAGGGTGCGGTTAGAAGATGGGAAGGCAGTTGGATCTATAGATACTATAGAAAAAGGAAAGGCTATCGTAAATTACGGGATGTTTACTACTTCGGTGGATATAGATAAACTTGAATTGGTACAGGCAGCAAAAAATAAAAGATGAGAGAGATACCTGCGAATAAGAAGTTAGTACTGTTCGACGGAGTTTGTAACCTTTGTGATAATGCAGTACAATTCATTATTAAGCATGATAAAAAGGACCGTTTCCGGTTCGCATCGTTGCAAAGTGACCTTGGGAAAAGACTCCTGGAAGAGCGTGGTTTAGATCCAGATACCATAGATTCAGTAGTTTTGATCGACCCGGGGGTAGCTTATTACAGAAAATCTTCGGCAGCCCTGGAAATCGCAAGGGAACTTTCCGGCGGTTATTCTCTTCTAAAGAATTTTCTCGCGTTACCCGAGGGCTTTCGCGATCTCATTTACGATCTAGTTGCCAACAACCGGTATAAATGGTTTGGCAAGAAAGAAGAATGTATGATTCCAACTCCAGACCTTAAACAAAAATTCCTGGACCAGGATTAGACTTTTTCGGTTCCGGAAACGGTTTCTGCTTCCGGGTGATAATCATCATCCCATTCTTTTACATTTGGGGGGCCCATCATATCTACAGATTTTGCTACAATTAAAGACACAGCGGCATCACCGGTAACGTTAACTGTAGTTCTACACATATCCAGCGGTCTGTCTACTGCGAATATAAGTGCTAAGCCTGCTTCCGGAATACCGGCCTGGGCCAATACGATAACTAACATTACCATTCCTGCTCCCGGTACGGCTGCTGAACCAATCGAAGCCAATGTTGCCGTGGCAATGATACCCAGCTGAGCTCCAAGGCTTAGATCCATCCCAAAGGCCTGTGCGATAAAAACTGCGGCGACAGCTTGGTAAAGACTGGTTCCATCCATATTGATGGTTGCCCCGATAGGTAGAACAAAACTTGTCACCTCTTTATTCACCCCCATATGTTCTTCTACTCTTTCCATTGTTACAGGTAAAGTCGCGGCACTGGAACTGGTAGAGAAAGCCAGTAGCTGTGCAGGAGCAATTCCATTGATGAAGAAAGAAGGTTTATTTTTAGTAAATATCCAAACAAGCAATATGTATACACCAATCATTAAGGCCAGGCCTATAAGCACGGTAAGCGCATACATTGCCAAAGCAGCGAAAAGATCTGCACTAGGGGACTCTACCACAAGGGCAGCAAGTAAGGCAAAAACACCATAAGGCGCTGTAAGCATTATGAGGTCTATTAATTTCAGGATAACTTCATTAAACCCATCAAAAAAATCCTTTACCGGTTTAGCTGTTTTTTCTGGTATCAGGATCAGTCCCAGTCCAAAGAATATAGCGAAGAAGATAACTTGTAACATGTTTCCGTTATCGCCTGCGGCAGCAAATATATTGCTGGGAACAAGGTCTTCCAGTGCCTGTAAAGGGCCTGCATCCTTTTGTTTTTGAGCATCTGAGATCCTTACTGAGGCGTCTCCTTCATAACTGGCGATTAGATCGCTCCTAGTGTCTTCCGAAATGGTTTTTCCTGGCGCTATAAGATTTACCATTAATAAACCGATGGAAACAGCTATAACGGTCGTGATAATATAGGTCGCAATAGTTCGCGTTCCCATTTTGGACAATTTCGAGATATCCTTAAGATCTGAAATCCCTTTGATTAGCGAAGCCAGAATAAGGGGCACTGCTATAAGTTTCAGTGCATTGATAAAGATATTTCCGAATGGCTTGATCCAGTCGCTTACAAATTCAGCTCCCCAGCTAAAATTAGTCAGGATTAAAGCAAATACAACTCCGGCAGCCATTCCAAGTAAAATTTGCCAATGCAATGGGATTTTTTTCATTTTATCTTTTTCTGAAATTAAAGTTTAGATGTTCTATTTTGAAGGTAATAATCGGCGATCACTAAAGCTGCCATTGCTTCTACAATGGGTACGGCTCTAGGGACAACGCAAGGATCATGTCTTCCTTTTCCCTGCATTTCTACCTCTTCACCTTTAGAGTTTATGGTATCTTGTTTTTGCATTAAAGTAGCAACAGGTTTGAATGCAACTTTAAAATATATATCCATTCCGTTTGAAATACCTCCTTGAATCCCTCCGCTGAGATTAGTCTTTGTAGAGCCATCCCTGTTAAACTGATCATTGTGCTGGCTGCCTCTCATTTTAGTTCCCTCAAAGCCACTTCCATATTCGAAACCTTTTACGGCATTTATAGAAAGCATTGCTTTACCCAATTCAGCATGCAATTTATCAAAAACAGGTTCCCCAAGTCCTTTTGGTACATTTTTGATCACGCATTGAACAGTTCCTCCTACTGTATCTCCCTCTTTCCTAATATCCTTGATATAAGATTCCATTTTCCTTGCTGTTTCAGGATCTGGACATCGAACCGGATTCTTTTCAATTTCAGAAAAGTCTAACTGGTCTATTTCTTTACTGAGTTCTAATTCCCCCACAGAAGATACGAAAGCATTTATACTTATATCCTTTATTAGTTGTTTGGCGAGGCTTCCTGCTACCACTCTGCAGGCTGTTTCTCTTGCCGAGGACCTTCCACCTCCCCTATAATCCCTAACGCCATATTTTTCGTCATAGGTATAATCGGCATGGGAAGGCCGATACGTATCTTTAATATGGGAGTAATCCTTAGATTTCTGATTTGCATTTTTTATGACAAACCCAATTGGAGTGCCTGTGGTCCTTTTTTCAAAGATTCCAGAGAGAAACTCTACAGTATCTGGCTCCTTTCTTTGAGTCACTATTGCTGATTGTCCAGGTCTTCTACGATTAAGATCCTCCTGGATTTTCTCTATATTCACTTCCAGTCCGGCGGGGCATCCATCAATAACGCCTCCAATCGCCAAACCATGTGATTCTCCAAATGTGGTAAGCTTAAAGATTTTTCCGAAGGAATTTCCAGGCATCAGTAGGTTTTTGAACAAATGTAAATTTTTAAGAACATATTTAAAAGTGGAAATCCATTTAATGTACTATCTTAAAAATTTACATAATAAGTAGATTAAAAAAGGATTTTTCAGGATTAGGTTTTTCCATGTTTTTTTAAGATTTCTCCGGTCTTCTCAAGAAGAGATTCCATATTGAAAGGTTTGGCCAGAAAATCAGTGGCTCCAGCATCCTTACAGAGCTGGTCAACATTATGCAAAGCAGACATCATGAGTATAGGAACATCTTTGAATCGCTCGTCCCTTTTAAGGTCTTCGCAAATATCAATACCATCTACACCAGCTATCAATTTATCAAGTAGCACAAGATCGATATCATGTTCTTCAATATGCTCCTTTGTTAACTTAGGTCTTTGAGTAACAAAGGCCTTATGTCCGTTAAATTCAAGTATGTCTTTAATCATCAAACCAATGGTCTGGTCGTCGTCCACAATTAAAATTTTAGCCATTTTATAGAATTATTTCCTGGTCATGATTAATAAATGCTTTTATTTTTCTGTCTTAGCTTTCAATACTGCGTTCCTCAGTATCGTGACCGGGTGAAATGCATCCCTTTGAGTTCCGTCTTTAATCTGGTGGCGGCAACTGGTTCCATTGGCCGAGATAATGACCGATTTATCTGATTTTCTCACAGCCGGGAAAAGAGAATTCTCTCCAATTCGCATGCTTATCTCGTAATGTTCTTTCTCATAACCAAATGATCCTGCCATTCCACAACAACCTGAAGGAATTATCGTCACCTGGTAATGTTCAGGCAAATTCAAAATATCGAAAGTTCTTGAAGTATTCGACAATGCTTTTTGATGGCAATGGGCATGTATCTTAATTGTTTTTTTTGCTTTATGAAACTGCGTAGATTGTATATTTCCATCGGCAATCTCCTGTTTCAGGAATTCTTCAATAAGAAAAACATTCCTTGAAAGCTTTTCCGCAGTATCTCTGTCCTCAGCGAGCTTAAGATATTCATCACGAAAACTTAGAACGGCAGAAGGTTCGATACCTATAAGAGGTTCTTTATCGGTGATAATTTTACTAAAAATCCTGATGTTCTCATTGGCCAGCTTCTTAGCTTTTTCTAAAAATCCTTTAGAGATCTGGCTTCTGCCGCTTTCAGGATGATCTACGATCTTAACCTGGTATTTTAAAGCATGTAATAAATGCAAGGCATCCTTTCCTACCTTTACATCCAGGTAATTTGTAAATTCATCATTAAAAAGGTATACCGTTTTTAAGGGATTCTCGACTAAGAATTTTTGATGGTTCTTCTGATAATATTCTTTAAGGGTATACTTCGCAACTATAGGCAAATTTCTTTCTTTTGCCACACCCAAGATCCTTTTCGCTACACCCGAGGTAAATTTATTGCTCATCACTAAACCGGCCAATTTGGGCATTTTAGAAGCTTTGGCATTGAGTTGCGTAATTGAAGCAAAGGCTTTGTCTCGATAACCCGGTTTATTGGATTTATAGTACTGATGTTGAAACTCTGCCTTTAATGTGGCCATATCTACATTGGAAGGACATTCACTTTTACAACCTTTACAGCTTATACAAAGATCAAGTACATCTTTAAGTTCCTGATGATTAAATCGATTGGGTTGATCTGAATTGGTAAGGAATTCCCTTAGTGCATTAGCTCTTGCCCTTGTGGTATCCTTTTCATCTTTGGTAGCCCTGTAGCTTGGACACATAGTTCCTCCAGCTTCAACAGATTTCCTGCAGTCACCGCTTCCGTTGCATTTTTCTGCAAGTCGTAAGATACCCTCTGAATCACTAAAATCCATTAGTGTATCAATTTGAGGTTCTTTTCTATCCGGTATATATCTTAAATGAGTATCCATCGGATCCGTATCAACTATTTTGCCCGGATTAAAGATATTTTGAGGGTCGAAGGTATATTTAATCTTTTTGAGAAGTTCGAAGATTTTCGTCCCGAAGATCTTTTCGATGAATTCAGCTCTTACCCTACCATCTCCGTGTTCTCCACTCAAAGAACCATTATATTTTTTTACAAGATCTGCTACTTCACTAGTGATATTCCGGAAAAGCTGGACATCCTCTGATCTTTTAAGGTTCAAAATAGGCCTTAAATGAATCTCTCCGGCCCCAGCATGTGCATAATAAACTGCCTGCTGATTGTATGCTTTCATGATTGCTGTGAATTCTGAAATATAATCTGCCAGCACAGGAATGGCTACTGCGGTATCTTCGATACAGGCTACCGCTTTCCTATCACCTTTCATATTTCCCAAAAGACCCAAGCCTGCTTTTCTCAGCTCTACAGCCAGTTCTATTTGTTCTTTATACAAAACAGGATAGGAATAACCCAATCCGGTTCTTTCAAGGGAAGTCAGCAACTTTTGCAATTGCTCTTCCAGATCATTTTCTGAATCTGATCTTAGTTCCAGCATTAAAATGGCTGCCGGATCATCTTCGATAAAAAATCTATTTTCCCGGTACTTGAGATTTTCCTTGGTACAGTCCAGAATGATCCTATCCATCATCTCGCAGGTGTACAGGGAATGCTCCATAGCAGGTACAACGGCTTGTAGGCAGGCTTCGATGGAAGAAAAATGGGCTGCGACCATTGCAGAATACTTTGGTTGCAAATCATCCAGCTTAAGTGTTATCTCTGTAATAAACGCAAGGGTTCCCTCACTTCCGGCAATGAGCTTACACATATTGAACCTCCCTGCCGTCTCACTGAAAATCTCTGAAGAGAGTAGTTCGTCTATTGCATAACCGGTATTCCTTCGGTGTAAGTCTGCGGGTGGATATTGTCTCCTAATCTCCTCCTGCATCAAATTATTGCTCAGTTCCGCATCGATCAATCGATATATCTCACCTTCCAGATCATTCAATTTGAGCTTTTCACTATATTCTTCCTTTGTAAGGTCCCTGAATTCAGCTTCAGAACCGTCACTTAACAGGACTTTCAAGGATACGATCTTATCTCTTGTAGTTCCATATTTAATGGAAGTGGTTCCACTGGAATTATTACCAACCATACCACCTATCATACAGCGATTGGAAGTGGAAGTATTAGGACCAAAGAAAAGATGATGCTTTACCAGGCTTCGGTTTAAGTCATCACGAATAACTCCAGGCTGAAGCCTCACCGTTTTGGCGTTTGGATTAATTTCAATGATGTCTGTAAAATATTTGGAAACATCCACCACAATTCCATTACCGGTACATTGCCCTGCCAGGGAAGTCCCTGCAGTTCGTGGGATCAAGGAAGTTTTGAATCTTTGGGCGAATTCTATGAGCAGCTGGAGATCCCCTATGTTTTTTGGATAAGCTACAGCAAGTGGAGTTTCCCGGTAGACTGAAGCATCTGTTGCATAAATACTCTTCCATAATTCGTCAAAATAAAGCTGTCCGGCTAAACTACCGGCTAACTTCTCCAGTGCTTCCTTCTTTATCATATTCAAATTTAGCAGGATTTCTGTTATTCTGCTTAACAGATTTTTAATTAATATTAACAATAGATTTGCGTATGATAAACAAAACTATCTCGTTATTCAACCTAACTTTGAAATTAACTAAAACATATAATCTATTATGAAAAAACTTATTCTTATTGCAGCTTTTGTTTTTGGCGCAGCGTTTTTTAGCACTGTTCAGGCTCAGAATTTTTCTGACAATGCAATTGGCCTTAGGGTTGGTGGCGGAGGCGGTTATGGTGCTGAAATTTCCTACCAGAGGGCTTTAAGCGGTGAAAACCGGCTGGAATTAGATCTTGGATGGAGAAATGACAGTTATTATGACGCTTTTAAGATCGTTGGTCTTTACCAGTGGGTCTGGAATATTGATGGTGGTTTTAACTGGTATGCCGGAGCAGGTGCAGGAATTGGTAATGTAGACGTTCCAGGAGATTATAATGACAGATATCCTGAAGACGGTTTTTTTGCTTTGGTAGCCGGTGATATTGGTGTAGAATATAATTTCGATTTTCCCCTACAATTATCACTGGATTTCAGGCCCGAAATAGGATTGAATAGTTACGAGGTTATTGATGATTTTACCCCAGACGTAGCTCTGGGAATTCGATATAGGTTTTAGATTTTCTTAAGTAGGTTTAAGAAGGTAAAAGGTGGAGATTAGCGTCTTCACCTTTTTTTATGTTTCCGCTAAGGCTATTTTATATAGTTCCTCATATTTTGGAACAATTTGATTGATATCAAATTTTCTTGCATTCTTAAGGGCCTGGCGTTTCATTTTCTTCAAGGTTTCATCATCTTCAAGAATAGAAATCGCACTTAAGGTCATTCCGGCTATATCTCCAACATTATGCAAGTAACCAGAAAAACCGTTTTCATTTACTTCCGGAAGACCTCCCGTATTTGTGGATATTACAGGAACCGAGTTAACCATGGCCTCCAGCGCAGCCAACCCGAAACTTTCGGTCTCTGATGGTAAAAGAAAAAGGTCTGAAAAACAGAGTATCTTGTCTACTTCGTTACTTTGGCCAAGGAAAAGTACCTTATCTCTTATGTCCAGTTCTCTCACAAGGTCTTCGGCGGTTTCCTTTTCTGGCCCCTCACCTACCATCATCAATCTGGACTTTATTTTCTTTTGTACTTCAAAGAATACTTTAATCACGTCCTCGACCCTTTTCACTTTTCGGAAATTACTGATGTGTGTTATGATCCTTTCATCCTCATCAGCCATAATTTCACGTTGACAATCGGTAAAGCTTTTTCCCTTAAATTTTGAAACATCTATAAAGTTGGGAATTACCTCTATTTCCTTTTTTATTCCAAAGAAGTTCAGGGTGTCCTCTTTTAAACTTTTTGATACGGAAGTGACAAAATCACTATTGTTGATACTAAAGGTCACCGCGGGTTTATAAAAGGGATGATTTCCAACTAAGGTGATATCTGTTCCATGCAGAGTAGTTACCATTGGCAGGTTGATTCCCTCTTCTTCAAGGATTTTCTTTGCCATATAACCTGCATAGGCATGAGGTATGGCATAATGTACATGTAAAAGATCAATCCCGTAATTCTTGACAACGTTCACAAGCTTACTGCTTAAGGCGAGCTCGTATGGCTGATAGTGAAAAAGCGGATATTCTGGAACATGTACTTCGTGGAACCGGATATGACTGGAAATCTGTTCAAGCCTTACAGGTTGCTTGTATGTTATAAAATGTATCTCATGTCCTCTTTTTGAAAGCGCGAGACCTAACTCTGTTGCGACAACCCCGCTACCTCCAAAAGTGGGATAACATACAATAGCAATTTTCATGTTCTAATCATCAATGGATTCGTAAATAACTTTCTGGATCTCAGAGCGTATATCTTCCCTAATAAGTTTTCGGTTATTGGAATCTGGATACGTTCTGTTAGACAAAAATACGTAAACTATTTCTTCTTCGGGATCGGCCCAGGTGAAGGTGCCAGTAAAGCCACTGTGACCAAAACTCATCATAGAAAGGCAATTACAGGTTGGCCCGACCTCTTTTAATTGAGGTTTGTCAAAACCCACTCCTCTTCTCACGTCTTCTTCGCAATAATAGCAAGTGTTATATTTATCTATGGTTTCCCTATTAAAAAACTTTTCACCTCCATAACTGCCTCCGTTAAGATAGGTTTGCATCAATTTAGCCACATCATTTGCATTACTGAAAAGACCGGCATGTCCTCCTATCCCTCCTTGCATGGCGGCTCCCTGGTCGTGAACAAAGCCACGAACTACCTGCTTCCTCCAAAGTTCGTCATTTTCTGTTGGAGCGATCTGCAGTGTATCAAACCTGGTTAATGGAAGATAACCGGTATAATTGGCACCTATCCTCTCGTAAAATAGTTCCTGAGTGATAGTATGCAGAGAATTTTTATAATAATCCTCTATGAAATATTTTAACAGATAATAAGGAAGATCACTGTATTTATATTCTCTTCTTCTCTCAAGTTCACTATTTTTAATAACATCTATAATGGTATCCTTTATGTCTTCTCGTATAAAGATATCTTTTGCAACCTGGATATTGAATTGATCGGAATGGGATTCCCTGTAATAATCACTGGAAAGACCTTTTGACTTTTTGTCGATGGTAGAAATGTAGAACGGGATCCATGCCTGAAGACGGGCATAATGCATCAACATATCCTGAAGCCTAATGTTAGCCTTGTTCGTTCCTTTGAATTCGGGAAGCAATTCTGCTATTTTCGTATCGAATCCAATAACCTCTTCTTCATCAAGTTCCATTACTACCGGTAGGGTTGCAAGTATCTTTGTTAACGAAGCCAGGTCATATATAGTAGTATCTGTTACCGGTATATCCTTTTCGTAAGTTAGGTATCCAAAATTCTTGTTGTAAACAACCTTTCCTTTTCGAGCCACTAGAATTTGTGCTCCCGGAGTCATTTTTTCGTCGATCGCATGATTTATTATACTATCGATTTTCCGGAGTTTGAATGAATTCATCCCTGCATTCTCCGGTAGTGAATAAGAAAGTCTTCCTATATCTTTGGAATTATACCCTGTACCTACTGGAAATTCCTCTTTAATACTTACGGGAAGCTTTCCGTTAGCTTCGGCACCTCCAAAGATAACTTCAGCTACCTTTTGTTGTGCCAGAGGATGGTTTTGATATCCTATTATGATCCCTTCTAAATTACCGTAGCTTTTTAAATCTAAAAGCGCATAGGGTTTAGTGAATACTGAAAGTATAGTCCTGTTCTTTCTCCCAATTTCATACAACCACTCTAGTTCGTCTTCTGAAAATTTATAGGAAGCCCAAGGACTATTGTCAGGTTTGTGATAACCGACAATTACGTATGTGTAATCCTCAAGTTTATCCAATAGTTCAGGCAACTTCTCGGCTTTTATCCAATCAATCTTTGTATATTTTCTTAAATGTTGTAAAAAGGGATTTCCATCAGCATCCCCAAAATTCACATAGGCTATTTTTTGTTTTTCGATCTTTTTAACCGGAATAAGTCCACGATTATTCTTTAAGATAGTGACGGCATTTTTAAAGAGCTCTTCCAGGAGCGCCTGGTCCTTCGATGTATTCAGGTCTTTAATTAATGCAGTGGTGTCTATGGGAGTGTAATTATGAAGTCCCGCTTTATATTTTGCATAAAGGATCTTTTTAACAGATAGTTCTAATCTGTTCTCGCTAATGATACCCTGATTAACAGCCTCCATTATATTTTCTGAGGCTACACCAACATCCTCACTCATTAAAAGAACGTCATTTCCGGCAACAAACGCTTCCAGGTCAGCTTCGCCTGGTTCTCTGTCCCTGGCAACACCTTTCATATCAAGTGCATCCGTAAAAATAAGTCCGTTAAAGCCCATATTCCTCTTAAGGATATTGGTTACGATTGTTTTTGATAAGGAGGCGGGAAATTCTTTTTTTGGTTCCAGATCTGGAACATTCAAATGTGCTACCATCACACTGCTCAAGCCAGCAGGAATAAGTTCCTTGTAGGGATATAGTTCAACTTTATCGATACGCTTCTTATCAAAACTTATGGTTGGAAGGGTTTTATGGGAATCCAGATCGGTATCTCCATGGCCTGGAAAATGCTTCGCGCTGCTCAGGGCTCCTTCTTTGTGCATTCCTCGCATAAAGGAAAGGGCTTTTTCGGTAACATTAAATTTATCCTCGCCAAAGGATCTATTCCCTATAATAGGGTTTTCAGGATTCGTGTTAATGTCTACCACCGGAGCGAAATTAAAATGCACTCCAAGTCTCCGGGTATGTCTTGATATCGCAGCTCCAGCTTCCTCAATGAGCTTATTATTCTGTATAGCTCCCAGGGTCATATTCCAGGGCAAAGCAAAAGTACTGTCCAGTCGCATTGCCAGTCCCCATTCGGCATCCATACCAATAAGTAACGGAACTTCAGATAATTCCTGAAATTCATTTGTTAGAACAGCCTGTCTAACTGGTCCTCCCTTAGAAAATATAAGACCTCCTATATGGTTTTCATTTATGAGCTCTCTGATCTTTTCTGCATCAGTTTCCCCGTTCTGGGACCAAATACTTGCCATAAAGAGTTGACCTACCTTTTGTTTAAGGCTCATCGAATCATAGATGCTGTCCACCCATTTTTTCTGGGTCAAAGGATCATCAGCCAATAATGGGTTGGTTGTTTGAGTATACCCCGTTAATGGTGTCAGAATGTAAAGAAAGAAGATAAAAAACCTAAGGGCCGATGTCAACTTCATTAATTCATAAATCGTTTATGCCAGCTTTCGGAAGCCGGAACTTCCCAGTCTGAAAGATATTCAGCTTTGTTATTCACAAGATTATTAAAAACGATGGTTTTTGGGGAAACGGCTTTTTCTTTAGCCATTTTCCTGAAATCTGAAAGGCTTTTATAAGCCACGAACTCCCCTTGTTTATAAGAAACGTTCATTTTGTCGAGGAGATCTACTTCATATTCCTTTTCAAGCCGTTGAATGAAATTCACAGACGCATCGATGGAACAACCTGAAGCTGCATGAAGATCCTGGTCCAGAGCAATGATAATGAACCTGTTATATTTGATCTCATAGGAAGCCTTTAGATCTGCACCATGAGCAGTCCATTTTTCGATGAAGTGATCAAGTTTCTCCGAAACTTCCTTAAGTTCTTGTTCTGTGAAAGATCTGTTTGCCTGATAAATCCAGACGCGTGAACTATCTGGTAAACTTTCAAAAGGTACTAGCATAAGGGCTGAAATTAAATCGTTACAAATCTAATTTTTTTGGTGGTTAGCCCAAATATAGGATTGGTATTTAACTTTTAATTTAAAGATCGTCTGCGTTAGCGATCATTTCTGCTACATCGAGTACAGCAATACTGTCTTCTTTTTCCTTTCCTTTAACTCCATCTGTCATCATAGTATTGCAAAAAGGACAACCGGCGGCGATAATTTCAGGTTCGACTTCCAATGCCTGCTCGGTTCTTTCAATATTGACGTCCTTGTTACCAGGTTCTGGTTCTTTGAACATCTGTCCTCCCCCTGCTCCACAACAAAGACCTTTTTTCTTACAATTTCTCATCTCCACAAGTTCAACTTCCAGCTTTTTCAAAAGATCCCTTGGAGCTTCATATTCATTATTGGCTCTTCCAAGATAACAAGGATCGTGGAAAGTGATCTTTTTTCCCTTGAACTTACCTCCTTCAACTTTAAGCCTACCTTCGGTAAGAAGCGATTTCAGGAATTGGGTATGGTGCATGACCTCGTAATTACCTCCAAGACCTGGATACTCATTTTTAATTGTATTAAAACAATGGGGACAGGCAGTTACGATCTTCTTGATCTCGTAACCATTCAACACCTCTATATTGGTAGCTGCCTGCATCTGAAAGAGAAACTCATTACCTGACCTTTTTGCAGGATCACCAGTACAACTCTCTTCTGTACCTAGCACAGCGAAGTCTACTTTTGCCTGGTGGAGTAATTTCACGAAAGCTTTAGTGATCTTCTTTGCACGATCGTCGAAACTTCCGGCGCAGCCAACCCAGAATAGAACTTCGGGTTTCTTGCCTTCAGACATATATTCTGCCATTGTAGGAACTTTCAATGCTTCTGCCATTTCAATTTGATTTTACTTTCGTTTTATGTATTCTGATTTTATTTTTCTTCTGCCCATTTTAACCGGTCCATTTGGTTATAAGGCCATGGAGCACCATTATTTTCGATATTGGTCATAGAAACGGCCAGTTCGTTAGGAGCCGCACTTTGCTCCATCATCAGGTACCTTCTCATATCTATAATAATGGATAGCGGGTCAATGCCAACCGGGCAGGCTTCAACACAGGCATTGCAGGTAGTACAGGCCCAGAGTTCTTCCCTTAGGATATAATCGTCCAGTAACTGCTTACCATCGTCTTCATATTTACCATTCTTATTTATGATTTCCCCTACTTCTTCCAAACGGTCCCGGGTATCCATCATGATCTTTCTTGGAGAAAGTTTCTTTCCGGTTTGATTGGCAGGACATTCTGAAGTGCAACGTCCACATTCGGTACAGGTATAGGCGTTTAGCAACTGTACCTGGTTAAGATCAAAAACATCAGATGCCCCAAATTTTTCTGGCTCCCCTTCTTCCTCACCTTCAGAGGGAGCAGCGAAAGGATCTGCATTAGGGTCCATCATCAACTGAACCTCTTTTTTAACCGATTCCAAATTATCGAATTGTCCCTGAAGAGTCAGCTTGGAATAGTATACATTGGGAAAAGCCAACAGGATATGCAGGTGCTTGGAATAATATAGGTAATTGAGAAAAAAAAGAATTCCCAGGATATGTGCCCACCAGGCTACCCTTTCAATGATAATAAGTGTCGAATTACTTAAACCGTCAAATAGTGGTAATAAAAACTGGCTCACAGGGAAACTTCCCATGATCCCGGCTTCGGAAGCATAATGCGCTGCACCATTGAGCTGTAATTGATAGTCGGCTGCATTCATCGTAAGAAATAGAGCCATCAATACCATTTCAAAATAAAGGATATAATTGGCATCGTTCTTTGGCCAACCTTTTAATTCTCTGCCTAAGAACCTGTATATATTTGAAATATTACGCCTGGTCCAGAAAATGATTACTCCTAAAAGTACGAGGAAAGCTAAAATCTCGAAAGATCCTATTAAAAAATCATAGGTTCCGCCAAGAAAGGATAAAACCCTATGCGTTCCAAAAACACCATCTATGATGATCTCGAGAACCTCAATATTTATTATTATGAATCCAAGGTATACTATGATATGAAGGAGACCTGCGAAAGGTCTTTTTACCATTTTGCTCTGCCCAATAGCGATACGGGCCATTTTTTTAAATCGTTCACCGGGAGCATCGGTTCGGTCTATTTCCCTTCCTAATTTTATATTGCGAATCAGGCGTTTAACATTTCTGGCAAAAAAGCCTATTCCTGCCACAAGGGCAATAACAAATAAAATTTGCGCAAGGATTTGCATGTCTGGTTATTTTATAGAGTCTTTTGGAGGATCATACGGGCCCGGGTTCTTCCCGAAAACTGAAAAATGTACGTATCTTTTTGGATTGAGTTTGACATCCTGTAATAATTCTTCCAACTGTCGTGTTGCCCTCTCCAGGTTATTGTAGACCGCATCATCGTTGATCAATTTAGCCGCAGTACCATCTCCGTTATTCAGCTTTTCTGAAACCTCTTCAAAATCGGCGATCACTTTTTCAAGATCCTGAGTGATCTGTTTAAGGTTCATCGTAGATAGCGTGTCGGAAAAAGAATTGAAATTGGTGGACATTTCATCCAAATTGGTGAATGTTCTGTCGATCTTTTCAGAATTACCCTGGACGATACCCTGTAATTCATCAGCGGTTGCATTGAAAGAGGCTATGGTTTCATCCAGATTTTTAAAAGTGTTCCTGATGCTGTTCCTTGTAGAGTCATCAAGTATTTCTGAAACCGCTGTAAGCACAGAATCAGCACTTACTATAGTATTTTCAAGTTTCTGCTGAAGTGGAGTAAGACGATCGTTTACCAGTTCCATTATCCCTTCCTCTTTGGATCCCTGAAGAGTGTCCCCTGATTTAGCCACCGATCCCTGATCATATTTAGGAATGATGGCCAGGGATTTACCCCCAATAATATTACCACCGTAGATCCTCGCCTCACTGTTTTTAGAAAATGGAAAGTCCTTTTGTACATTAAAGGTTACTATGAGATCTCCCTTATTGTTCAAAAAACCGATACTTGTGATTTGTCCTACTTTCAGGCCGTTTATAGTAACCTCAGAAGAGGGAGAAAGGCCTTCAACATCATCATATACCGCATAAAAAGTACTGCTGTTGTCCAGCAGATTTTCTCCTTTAAGAAAACTATAACCGAAAATTAGAATGACTATCGCTACGATAGCTAATAGGGCAGTTTTAACCTCTCTGGAATATTTCAAAAGCTGATTATTTATTGGATACGGACAAATTTAGAAATAAAAATAGAAAAGCCCTTCTATTTAAGCCTAGATTTTAACGCCTCGTTAACCGTAATCTTATGATCATTTTTGAAGGCCACGATATAACTTTCTGTGAATCCCTGCTTTATAGCTTCCTGATGCAAACGCTGGATCTGGAGGTAATCTGATGTTGAACCGTAGTAGTATTTGAACAATTTTTCTTCCTTAACCCGGTTTACTCCAGCCAGGCCTTTAAAGTTAAAGGGTTTTGGATCTATTTTCTTTGATCCAGCCGCTAACTGTACCATAAAGGTTATATCCTCATAAACCTCCTGCGCAGGTTCATTCTGCTCTTGAGTAGTTTCAGTTTGCACTTCCGCGATACTTTCAAGTGTATGAAGATTAATGGTTTTACTATAATCTATAACCGCTCTGGTAATAGCATCCGCCATTTTTTGCCTACCTGTTTCACTATTTAAAAAGGCACCTTCACCATTGTTTGTAAGAAACCCGGTCTCGATTAGTACGCTTGGCATATAGGTTTGATGCAGCACGATGAAACCTGCCTGTTTCACTCCCCGGTTCTTTCGGTTAAGATTATTAGTGAATTCTTTTTGAACGAAATCAGCCAACAAGATACTCTGTTCCAAATACTCCTCCTGCATGATGGTTAGGCCTATAAAAGATTCCGGGGAATTTATATCGAAATCACTATAAGTAACCTCATAATCCTCTTCCAGGTAAATTACAGAGTTTTCTCTCTTAGCTACCTCAAAGTTCGTTTCATTTCGGTGTAAACCCAATACAAAAGTTTCGGTTCCATAAGCCTGAGAGCTATGAGCATTGCAATGCACTGATACAAAAAGATCTGCATTGGCATCATTGGCGATTTTCCCCCTGGTTTCCAAAGGAATGAAAACGTCTGAATCACGAGTGTAAATCACATCTATACCCTCATACTGCTCCAAAGCTTTGCCTATTCGCAAAACTATACTTAATGCAATATCTTTTTCCTTATATCCATTTCCAATATTCCCAGTGTCTTTTCCACCATGACCTGCATCCAGGACCACCACAAACTTATCCAGATTGGATGGAATTTCAGCAGAAAATAAACTTCTAGGACTTCCGGCTATAAAAATTGTGAATACGAAAAGTTTAATTAAGTTCGTTCTCATAAAAAGCCAACGCATAAGTAGGATGAATATTTTAATTACTATTTTTCCTGCGCTCTCAAAACTCAGCTGAAAAAATATATGTAATTTTGGAAACGCAAAAAGCAAGCCAATCAGTACAAAAATAGCACTTAAAGCATTGCAAACAAATATCCCGTATAGTCTTTTTTGCTTCGTTTTCACATTGTTCTTTTCCCTTGTTCTATACCCGCAGGAAGTAGAAACCACGTCTATCCCTGTGAGAGCTGAAAAAGATTCCATACCACCGGCTATAGATTCTTCAGAAATTGCCGATAACCTTCAAGAACAGGATACCACAACAACAGATACTATTCGCAAGCCGCAGTTCTTAACTGATGTTGTTAATTATACTGCGAGTGATTATATGAGGTTAAGCCCACAGGAAAATAAAATGTACCTGTACAATGAAGCAGAGGTTATCTATGGGGATATGACTATTAATGCCGGTCTTATCATCATAGATAATATACGAAACGAAGTATATGCTTACGGGATAGAAGATTCTACGGGCACCTATATTCAGAAACCGGTTTTCACTCAGGGTCAGAGAACGGTAGAGCCCGATTCCATAAGGTTCAATTTTGATACGGAGCGAGCACTTGTTTATAATTCACGGACACAGGAGGCAGAATTCAATGTGAAGGGTATGGTAACCAAGCGTGAAAATGATTCGGTGTATTTCATGAAGAATGTTAGGTTTACCACATCTAAAGACGTGGATAATCCTGAGTATTTCTTCTATGCTAGGAAAATTAAATTCGTACCACAAAAGAAGATCGTTTCCGGACTGGTTAATATGTATATCGCAGATGTACCCACTCCCCTGGGACTTCCCTTTGGTTATTTCCCGCTAACCGAAGAAGAGACTTCGGGCTTTATAATTCCTTCTTTTGGAGATAGCCAGTATGGATATAATCTTCAGAACGGAGGTTATTATTTCGCAATAAGTGATTATGTTGATCTTATGGCTTTGGGAAGTTATTACACCAATGGCTCTTACAATATGGAACTCGCTTCAAATTACGCGGTTAGATATAGATTCCGTGGAAATTTTAGTTTCCGATATGAGAAACTTTTCAACAGTCAGCGTGGATTTCCAGATTTTAATGAAAGATCTACCTATAATATTCGGTGGTCCCATAATCAGGATGCCAAGGCCAATCCAAGTTCAAGGTTTTCCGCATCGGTAAACCTCGGAAGCAGTGAATATTATCAGGAATCGATCAATCAGTCCAATACCGGGAATTTTCTGAATAATACTTTAAGCTCTTCGGTATCCTACAGTAAGACCTTTGCAGGAGAACCGCAGGTAAATCTTAGCCTCGCCGCAAGACATTCACAGAATACAAGAACTCAGAGCATCAACATGAGTTTGCCTACGCTTCAGCTAAGTATGTCCAGGATTTTTCCTTTTGCTCCCAAAGTCGGTGCAAAAAAAGGAGCAATTGAAAATATTAACCTACAGTATAATTTAAGAGCCGAGAACCAGATAGAAACAACAGATTCCCTCTTTTTTACTTCAGGAATGTTTCGGGATGCACGCCTTGGAGCACAACATCAGGTACCCTTATCTACCAACTTTAAGTTATTTAAATACTTAAGTGTAAGTACCAGCACTAATTATGAAGAAACATGGGTTTCAAAGACCTATAACAGGTCTTTCGATCCCGTGGAGAACCGGGTGGTTACAGATACCATAAGTGGCTTTGATTCTTACAGAACCTATAATTTTAGTGCAAGTATGGGTACTACTCTTTACGGACTAAAAAGTTTTGGAAAGGATAAAAAGATACAGGCCTTGAGACATGTAATGCGGCCTTCTTTCAGTTATAGCATCAATCCTGGATTCGATGAATTTTATGACACCTATGAAAGAGCAAATCCCAATGATCCTGACCAGATAGAATTGGTTGATTATTCCAGGTTCGATGGAACCTTATATGGTGCTCCCGGGAGAAACTTTTCCAGTTCCATAGGATTTAACCTTAGTAATACGGTTGAAGCTAAGGTTACTTCTAAGGATAGTACGATTACCGAACCCAAAAAGATAATTCTCCTAAATAACTTTAGTGTAAGCACCAGTTATAATCTGGCCGGAGACTCTTTAAGATTGGCACCTATCGCTCTTAGAGGTTCTATTCCTATTGTTCAGGGGAAACTGGATATAAACTTTGGAGGTAATCTTGATATTTATGCTCTCAATAATAATAACCGTAGAATCGATAAACTTAATATTGAGAACGGTGGTAGCCTATTTCGTTTAACCAACGGTAGTGTTAACTTTGGTTACTCTTTTTCCAATAAGGACTTCGAGAGTGGAACGCAGGAAGAAGATGATGACATCGATAATGACACTTATAGAAACGGAGGGCGTAAAGATGACCTATTCGGAAGGGGTATGGGGCCGGATGACTATGATAAGGATCCTTTTGAAGGCGATGAAGACGAGAACGAAAGCTCCTGGTACAATTATAAGATCCCCTGGGATATCAGGTTGGCCTATTCCATGAATTATTCAAATAATGCAAGGCAAAACGATATTTCCACACATTCGATCATGTTCAACGGAAATGTGGAATTGTCTCCAAAATGGAAAGTAGGCTTCAACTCAGGGTACGATCTGGTAAATCAAGGATTCACCTATACCCAGTTTAGATTTCAAAGAGACCTTAATAGCTGGATGATGAGCTTTAACTGGGTTCCTTTTGGTAACAGGAAACAATGGAATTTTCTAATTAGAATAAAATCCAGTGCTCTTAGCGATATTAAATATGAGAAGCGGCGCGAAAGAGATAGAAGATTATAAGTAATCTTAACATTAAGCCAATTAAAATTTTAAATCATGAAAAAAATAATTCAGACCAAACAAGCTCCGGCCCCCATAGGCCCCTATAATCAGGCTATCTTTGCCGGTAACACACTTTATGTATCAGGACAAATTGCCATTGATCCGTCTTCCGGAGAATTAAAAATAGGAGATCTTGAAAAAGAGACCGTACAGGTTCTGGAAAATTTGAAAGCAATAGTCGTGGAGGCTGGTTTGAGTCTCGCTGACGTCGTTAAAACTTCCATCTTCATAAGCGACATGAATAATTTCTCAAAGATCAACGAGGTTTATTCTCGTTATTTCAATTCTGAAAATGCACCTGCACGTGAAACTGTTGAAGTGGCCAATCTACCTAAGTTCGTAAATGTGGAAATTAGTTGTATAGCAGTTAAATTTTAGTTACTCCAATCCTTTTATCAGAAGTCTTGCGGTTGCAGGATTAGTTGCAAGAGGAATATTATGCACGTCACATAGGCGCATCAGCATAAAAATATCCGGCTCATGAGGATGTTTGTCCATTGGGTCACGGAAAAATATGACCATATCCACAAGCCCTTCTGCTATCCTCGCGGCTATTTGGGCATCACCGCCAAGCGGACCTGAAAGTAATTTTTCAACTTTATAGCCTGCTGCTTCAGTTTTTCCCCCTGTGGTTCCCGTTGCAATTAGTTTGATCTTGTTAGAATTCAAAATCTCCCGGTAACCGTTAAGGAACTGCACCATTTCTGGTTTCTTTCCGTCGTGGGCGATTATAGCTATAGTCTTCATCTTTGTTTTATTTGTTAGATAATTGAGGTTTAAGTAAAACGAATTTTATCAGGTAGAGAGGATTTCTGAGATCCTAAGTAAATCTTTATTAATATTGTGCTTGCCTTTGAGGGCTTTATTCAGGCTACACGATTTAATTTCATTATTCAGCATTCCAACCATTAGATCCCTTTTGCCGTCAAGAAGTAATTCAACGGCTTTTACAGAGAGTCTACTCGCCAGCACTCTATCGAAACAAGTTGGTCTACCCCCTCGTTGTATATGTCCCAGGACAGTCACCCTGGTATCATAATAAGGATGATTTTTTTTAACATAATCGGCAAGTTCGAACACGTTCTTGCCTGTCTTATCTCCCTCGGATACTACCACTATACTGGAGGTCTTCCCTGCCCTTCTACTTCTCTCAAGAGAATCAAGCAGTCTCTCCAACCCAAGGTCTTCTTCCGGGATCAGTATTTCCTCTGCACCCGCACCTATACCCGTATTCAATGCGATGAAGCCGGCATCCCGACCCATCACTTCAACAAAGAATAGTCTATTATGCGAGCTGGCCGTATCGCGAATCTTGTCTATGGATTCTATCACCGTATTAAGTGCCGTGTCATAGCCGATAGTGTAATTTGTTCCATAGATATCATTATCAATGGTCCCGGGAACCCCTATAACGGGTATGTCGTGTTCCTGACTAAAAACCTGTCCTCCGCGGAAGGTTCCATCACCACCTATCAGGATCATCGCATCTACATTATGTTCTTTTAGATTTTCGGCGGCTTTTGCCCTTCCCTCTTCGGTAAGAAAATCCTTGGAGCGTGCAGATTGCAGAATGGTTCCGCCAAGATTGATGATATTTCGAACACTCCTGGCATTCATGTTCATATATTCTCCATTGACCATTCCCTGAAACCCGCGATAATATCCTACACATTCTGTATGGTAATAGGCACAGGTTCTTACAACGGCCCTAATAGCGGCGTTCATTCCAGGAGAATCACCTCCAGAGGTCATAACCCCAATTCGTCTAACTTTTTTGCTCATATTTTATGAATTGTAAAATAAAACTACAAAGTAATTTCGAAGAAACCAGAGTGAATAGAGATTTAACCCAAATTTAATTAGGATACCGAAAGATCAATTCCTGCCCGAAGATGGGAAATTGATATAATCAGGAGCCAGAGACTGATTGCTATTATCTTCCTGCTGCTGCTCTATGGAAGTGGTGACTATTTCTGTGTTGATGATCTTCCTTATAAGTTCTTTGAAAGTATCGAAATCAACCGTATAAGAAAGTCCTATTCCCTGTGTAAACCCTATCTCCTCACCAATAAACTGGATATTGCTCTCCCTGTTAAAGACCTTTGCCCTTAGGGTTCCGTCTTCATTTAAAAGGAAGTTTATTTCCAGATCTCCAATTATAACCGATTCCGTAACCCCTCCAATTGGCACTCCAACCTGGCCGTTTATGATCACCCTGTCTGAAATTTGCGTAGATAAAGTTAATCCAAACCTGTCTACTGTCTGCTGATCTGGAGTACGATCTCCCTGTACATAATTAACCCCAACCTGGAACTTACCATCTTCATCAGCGAAAATATCATTTACGATACTGGAGGCTCTTTCCGCCAAAGTTCCGTAAATGGCAGTACCTCTCAAACCAAATTCACTGTAGAAGGTTCCTTGCGTTACTAAGAACAAGGCCTGTAATTCCTTGCTGGCCCGGTCATCGATCCTGTATTGTAATTCAGATTTTACGGTGGAGCTGGCATTAGGAAATTCGATATCAAAGGAAATATCAGGCTGTTCTAGTTCTCCTTGCAGATTTATCACAACATCGACCGGGATTTTCCTGTTTACTGAAGGGTTCTCCAGTAATACAGCAGGATTTGCATTAACCGAATATACTGCACTAACATCCAGCTGAGCTTCTGTAGGATCTCCATCCCAATTGATATTTCCACCAGATTCTACCGTAAAAACCTTTTGAACAAGCCCGGCATATTTAAAATTATATACTCCCTCATATACCACGAAATCCCCCCACATATTAAATTTCCCGTTTGTATTTATCTCGAGGAGCAAACTTCCTGCACCACGACCTCTCAGGGTACTCCCGCTGGTTTGGTCCACTACCACTTCTACTTCAGCATCATTGGTCACATCAAGGTCAAAAATGAGTTCGAGTCCCTTTACTTCAGGAATTTCTATTTCCTCCCCGGCGAGCCGTGCGGCTTTTTCTTCCGGACTAAGGAACCTGATAAATGAATTATCGCCCACATATTCTGTATCGCTTAGTGGGATCTTAAAAACTGTTCCTCTTTCTGTAGCGGCAGTTACGTCTATAACCAATTCATCGGTAGGTCCTTTTAAGGTAGCTTCCCCATCAATAAATGCCGTTCCATAATATAAGGCATCTTCGTCTGCTTCTGTATCCAGCACAAGAAGTCTGTCTGAAGAAATATTCAGGTCCAGGAACCACTGGGAAAAATTCCTGTGGGAAATATTACCGTCCAGCCTTCCCCGGGTATTGTATTTAGTATCGAAGATAGCGATGTTCTGCAAATTGAACTGTTGCTTGGTAAGTCCAACCCTTGCTCCATCCTGAATTCTAAGATCAACGTTCAAATAAGGGATCTTTAATCCTGCCTTATTGAGGTTAAAGCTTCCTGAGAAATCAGGATTTTTATAATTACCGGTAACAAAAACCCTTCCGGTGGCATAACCTCTTATATCGGTGAGCACATCAGCGCCTAACGGACTGAAAAAGGAAAGGTTCAATCTGTCCATATTCACTTCCAGGTCGATACGAGGTTCACCATTGTCAATATTTATATAACCAATCGCAGATAAGGATTCAAAACCTTCATTTCTCAAAGTAGCATATACAGAGTAGTTGGTAAGATCTTCATTTCCTTCTACATCCATTTTAAGATCTCCCAGAACCAGCTCATTTACCTCGAAAGAGTCTATGGTCAAATTCGTATTTGGATAATAAACCCCTTTTTCCTGCAAAAGGTTAAGCTTGCCATTCAGAGTTCCTGCGAGATCAAGGCTGTCAATCTCCGGAGTGATTTTACTTAAGTCTACGTTGTCGAACTCCATTTTAAAGTCCTTGTAGGTGGAGTCGGTCATTTTACCGCTTAGCCTAATTTCTTCATTTTCGTGGCTCATCACGAGTGAGTCGATCTGAATATCCTGAAAATTCTTGCCAAAAACGATCTTATTGTTCTTGTTACTGGATTCATTCAAATACCAGATATTATTCTTGAATTTAAAATCTGATCTCTGGATACCCACAACCGATTTATTTTCTTCGTTGATCGTGTGAAAAAGATTCAGGTTAAACACATCATTGTTATTGTCGCCCCCTTGAAATTCAGATCTTATAAAAAGAGTATCACGTTGAGTCACGTTTATAAAACTGAATTCTGAAAAATTATAAAGATCGGTAGCAACACTATCAGCTTCAAAATAGGTGTTGTAGATGGGATTGGTATTATCCACCTGAAGATTGATATCCTCCATCATGTTGTTGAAGATATCTATCCTGGGAGACCGAAATGTAAGTTTGAATTCGGATTCATCTGATTCTACACGACCTCTAATGAAGGTGTTGGGTGCCAGTTCGATTTCCGGATAAAAGACTTCAACGATCTGGTTATAAATATCGAAGTCGAAATCGATATATTGATTTGTTGTAATTGTCCTGGGTTGATAATTGGTATAGATGCTTCCAATAGCGTTTTCAAACAAAGCCCCAACTTCATTGATCTTGAATACTCCTTCTACTTCTCCGCTTATTACATCTGGTGAATTGATTGTAATAGTCCTAACCGGTCCTTCAAAGCTGGAGCTAATGGTTAAATCGTCGAAATAATAAAGATCATTCTGGTTTTTATAAGAGGTGTTAAGCAAAAGAATTTCTCCAAATGCATTATCGATGTTTGTGCCTTTC
>CAYWAB010000010.1:0-7531 GCA_964456105.1 uncultured Christiangramia sp.
AAGAATTTCAAACTGAAGAAGGGGAAGCCCTTCGTGATGACGAGAACTTTATGTATGTAGCAGCCTGGGAATACACTGGTAACCCTTCAGAGGCTAAACTGCATAAGGAAGAACTTGATTATGAGAATATCGAAGTAAAAACAAGGAGTTATAAATAGATTTGAGATATGAGATTTGGACAATCCTGATCTCATTTCTAAATACTCAATACTAAAAGTATGAACCTTACACTCAAAATATGGCGTCAAAAAAACGCCAGCACTAAAGGAAAAATGGTAACCTATCAGGTATCAGATATTTCAACTGATATGTCTTTTCTTGAGATGATGGATGTTCTAAATGAACAGCTTATCGAAAAAGGAGAAGACACTGTAGCTTTTGATCATGACTGTAGAGAAGGGATCTGCGGATCCTGTAGTCTTCAGATCAATGGAGAACCTCATGGACCTGACAGGGGTGTTACAACCTGCCAGCTTCACATGAGAAAGTTCAAGGATGGTGATACCATTGTTATTGAGCCTTTCAGAGCAAAAGCATTTCCAGTAATTAAGGACCTGGTTGTAGACCGTAGCTCTTTTGACAGGATCCAGCAGGCAGGAGGTTATATTTCTGTGAACACCTCAGGAAATACTCAGGATGCCAACACAATACCTATTGAAAAGGAAAACGCAGATATGTCTTTCTATGCGGCAACCTGTATTGGTTGTGGAGCTTGTGTCGCGGCTTGTAAGAATGCTAGCGCCATGCTTTTCACCTCTGCAAAAGTTAGCCAGTTTGCGTTATTGCCACAGGGGGAGGTTGAAGCCGATAAAAGGGTTATGCAAATGGTTGAACAAATGGACAAAGAAGGATTTGGTAACTGTACGAATACAGGTGCCTGTGAAATCGAATGTCCAAAAGGTATTTCCCTTGAAAATATCGCACGAATGAACAGAGAATACCTGAAGGCCAGCGTAAAATAATTAACTTCTGTTTAATCAATAATAGAATCCCGGGCTTTGCAGTCCGGGATTTTTTATGCAATTTGATATAAAATTGAGCTATGCCGGAAATCAAGAAAATTTCTTCAAAATTACCCGGAACCAAGACCAGCATATTTTCGGTCATGAGTAAAATGGCGAATGAAAATGGCGCGATAAATCTTTCCCAGGGCTTTCCCAATTTCGAAACCGATCAGTATCTAAAAGACCTCGTAACAGAGGCAATGAATAACGGATTTAATCAATATCCCCCGGATATTGGCGTGAAAGATTTAAGAGATCAGATCTCAGCAAAAATAGAATCACTATACGGCAAAAAGTATGATCCTGATAAGGAAGTAACCGTAACTTCCGGAGCTACCGAGGCCCTTTACGATGCCATCACAGCCTTTGTAAACAAAGGAGATGAAGTGATTGTTCTCAAACCCGCTTATGACACCTATGAGCCAACTATTTTGTTGAGTGGAGGCATTCCTGTCCAAATACAGTTGAAAGGTGAGAAATATAAGGTAGACTGGAATGAAGTTCGGGAAGCAATAAGTTCCAAAACCAGGATGATCATCATCAATACCCCTCACAATCCTACTGGAACAGTGCTTTCGAAAACTGATATGGAAACGCTCCAGGATATCTTATCCGGAACCGATATTTTGTTACTGAGCGATGAAGTTTATGAGCATCTCATTTTCGATAATGAAGAACATCAAAGTGTTTCGAAATTTCCAGAACTTGCCGAGCGGGCGATCGTTTGTGCGTCCTTCGGAAAAACATTTCATAATACCGGTTGGAAGACCGGATACTGCGTTGCACCGGCTGAATTGATGCAAGAAATTCGCAAGGTACATGAGGTAACTGTTTTCTCGGTAAACCATCCCATGCAGAAAGCTTATGCAGAATATTTAAAAGAACCTGATCACTACCTGAAATTATCCGGATTCTATCAGAAGAAGCGTGACCTGTTTCTTGAACTTATTAAAGATTCCCGCTTCAGGTATACTCCTTCCCAGGGAACCTATTATCAGCTCCTTAACTATTCAGAGATTACTGATAAAAAAGATGTCGAATTTGCAGAAAGACTGGTAAAGGAAAAGGGCCTTGCTTCTATTCCTGTTTCAGTATTCAATATAGACCAGAAAGATCATAAACAATTAAGGTTCTGCTTTGCCAAGACCGACGAAACCCTTGAAAAAGCTGCCGAAATTTTATGTAAGTTATAAATGAACCTTAACATAAAAATCCTTAATCGCGATTTCGTTCTACATCCACTGGGTGCAGCCTACTGGCCTGAGCAGGAAATTCTACTTCTCGCAGACGTACACCTGGGTAAAATATCGCATTTCAGGAAACACGGTAGTGCAGTTCCCTTAAATGCAATATCTCAGAATTTTGTAAGACTAAACCAGATTGTTCGCGAATTTGATCCTGAACACATTGTATTTCTTGGCGATCTTTTTCACAGTTCTCTTAATGTCGAATGGGACCTTTTTGAAAAATGGTATTCCGCTTTGGATAACCAGGTTCATTTGATCGTAGGGAATCACGATATCATTTCCTTTACGAAATATGAAGAGCTGGGCATAAACTTGTTTTCTGAATTGAAGGTTGATCGATTTATTCTTAGTCATCATCCTGAAGATCACAAAGACCTGTTCAATATTTGTGGACACGTACATCCGGGATATAAAATGAGAGGAGCGGGAAAACAACTTCTTCAATTTCCCTGTTTTTATTTGAATCAAAATCATTTTATTCTTCCTGCTTTCGGGGAATTCACCGGAAATCATTTTATCTCTCCAGAAGAAGAAGATCGCATTTTTGCAATAACTGGAAAAGAGGTGATTTTAGTTAATTAAACCTTTGAAAATGAAAAAAATACTGGCTTCCCTTAACTTCTTATCCGTTATAATAACCCTAATTATAAGTTACCTTTCCCAAACGGGGTTTTTCAATAATACCACTATAGGGGCTATTAGCGATAAATATTCAAACCTTTTCACACCTGCCGGATATGCTTTTTCAATCTGGGGTTTGATCTATCTTTCTTTGCTTTCATTTGCAGGATTTATGCTATATCAGGCATTTTCTAAGCAAAAATATACAGATTTCATTGAAAAGACTTCTGGATGGTTTATAGTCGCTAATATCGCTAACTGCTTATGGGTTATTACTTGGCTTTACGAATACACCGGCCTTTCTGTATTAGTAATGTTACTTATCTTGATCAGCCTTTTAAAGATCGTATTGAACAACAATATGGAAAGGTGGGATGCCCCATTCAAGATCATATTTTTTTACTGGTGGCCTATTTCTCTTTACTCAGGATGGATAAGTGTGGCTATCATAGCCAATACAGCTTCCTACCTATCAAAATTAGGGTGGAATGGATCGGTCTTTTCTGAAATAGAATGGACCGTTATAATGATCGGGGTCGCTGTGATCGTAAACCTTTTGATGATCTATCTTAGAAATATGCGAGAATTTGGAGCCGTTGGAGTATGGGCATTATTCGCCATTTATGTGAGGCATATGGGAAATGAGGAATTAATAGCTAATGTTGCCCTGGCTGGAGTAATTTTAATATTTCTGAACATTTCCTACCATGGGTACCTGAATAGAAAAGTAAATCCTATTTACCGGATGATCTATGGTGAAAATTAAAGCATGGATTTGATATCACCAGCCCAGCTTGGATAAGAAAAGATCATTTTTTTAAGTGTTTCACAGTCCAGTTTGCCACACATGGCCATAACGAACATATTGATCATTTCGCTGGCTTCCGCACTTACCAGGTGCGCTCCCAGTATTAGTCCCGTTTTTTTATCCACCAGGGTCTTGAATGCATAATAATCGTCATTGATTCTTTTAGCATTGAACCAGATTGGAACATTTTTATTTTCCACATGAAAATCGTAGCCTTTTTCCCTTGCCTCTTTCTCATTCATTCCTACTGATGCCAGATTTGGCAAAGTGAAAACCACCGAAGGTTGAGGCGGAAAATCTGCGGTTTCAGACATTTTTTCATTCAGAATATTTGCCGATACGATACGGGCTTCTTGTGATGACAAGGGTGTTAGGGGTAGTCCCTCGCTTGCAGATACATCACCGCAGGCAAAAACATTTTTGTTGGTCGTATTTTGCAGATATTCATTTACACTGATTCCCTTTTTTGAAAATTCCACATTCCCATTTTCAAGATCAAGTTCATCTATGGAAGGTACCCTGCCAGCCGCATTTACTACAAGTTTAGCCTTTAAGGAAACCTCTTCACCATCCTTATTTTCTCCAGTAACCCTGTAATTTGTTCGCAGTTTTTCTATTTCTTTTACGTGAGTATTAAAAATAAACTTGATCCCAATATCCTCAGAAGCATTTTGAAGATGATAGACCATATCCTCATCAAAATTATTCAGTGCTCTCGATTCGGCGTCCAATACAGTAACATCCACACCACATCTAGCGGCCATGTGTGCGAATTCCATTCCTACATACCCTGCTCCTACAAAGATTATACTCTCCGGTAATTCTTCCAGTTCAAGGAAATCGTCACTTACTATTGGAAGGTGTCTTCCGGGAATTGGTAACTCCAAAGGTTTGTTTCCGGTAGCAATTACAATCTTTTTAGCCTTTACGGTTTTCCCTTCTACCGAAAGAGTGTTTTCATCCAGGAATTTCGGAGATTGATGATACATTTTGATACCTAGCTTTTTCATGGACTTTTCTGTTGCTGCAGGTACAGAATCAGTAAAAGTCTTTTTAAATTCCATCAAATCCTTCCAGCTTATTACAGGCATTTCTGCAATACCTTTTCCTTTCATTTTTTCGGCCCTGTCAATGATCTCGGTGAGTCCCAGCAACACCTTTTTGGGATCACATCCTCTGTTGGCACAGGTTCCTCCAAATTCACGTTTATCAGCGATAGCCACTTTAAGGCCAGCATTAACGCAGTTCTTAGCCACGCTTTTCCCAGCCGTACCGGTACCTATCACAAAAACATCAAATTCCTCAATTCCCATTTTAAAGTGTTTTTATTTAATGTAGTTATCCTATTCCGGTTTCTGCGTTAGAAAAATGGTAAAATTCACAAATGCTATTTAATCGTTAAAAGTGAAAATTTTGGTTGTAAGGCTATTAGTATGAAATTATCTTTGCGGCGATGAGTACAAATTTTATCGCCAAAAGTTTTGCACAATCCCCGCTGCAGCAGGAATTGCAGAAAACTATTTCCTCTTCTGAAAATAATACTGAAAAAATACACCTAAAAGGTTTGGTTGGCTCGGCCCTTTCCTTTGTTGTTTCTAATGCCTTTGAGGAATCTGATAGACCTTTCCTTCTAATCTTTAATGATAAGGAAGAGGCAGCATACTATTTAAATGACCTGGAGCAACTGGTTGGGGAAAAGAACGTGCTTTTCTATCCAGGTAGTTACCGCAGACCCTACCAGATTGAAGAAACCGATAACGCTAATGTACTTTTAAGAGCAGAAGTACTAAACCGGATAAATTCCCGAAAGAAACCGGCTATAATAGTTACCTATCCCGATGCTCTTTTCGAAAAAGTGGTAACCCGGAAAGAACTTGACCGAAGTACGCTGAAGATTTCATTGGGCGATGAACTGTCAATTGACTTTGTTAACGAGGTGTTGTTCGAATACCAGTTCAAGCGGGTAGATTTTGTTACAGAGCCTGGAGAGTTTTCGGTTAGAGGCGGAATCATCGATGTTTTTTCTTTCAGTCATGATGAACCTTACCGTATCGAGTTCTTTGGAGATGAAGTGGACAGCATCAGGACCTTTGATGTAGAAACCCAGTTATCCACCGAAAAGAAGAAGAAGATCTCTGTAATGCCCAATGTTGAAAACAAACATTTGAACGAGGTAAGAGAAAGCTTTTTGAAATACATCTCTCCAAAAACAGTCATTTTTATTAAAAATCTGGATCTGCTAGCCGGTCAGACCGATAAACTTTTTAAAAAGGCTGAAGAGGCTTTTAAGGAACTCTCAAAAGATGTGAAACACAGCGAACCTAAAGAGCTCTTTTGTAATGCCGAACTTCTGAAAAAACAGCTCCTAGAATACAGCATTGTAGAATTAAGTACACAGGCATTTTTGAATCCTGCCAAACAGCTAGTTTTTAATACAAAGCCACAACCATCTTTCAATAAACAATTTGATCTTCTGATTAACAACCTCGTAGAAAATCAGCAGGCCGGTTATTCCAACTTCATCTGCTGCGTAAGCGAGCAACAAGCCAAAAGATTTCATGATATCTTCGATGATCAGGAACAGGAAGTAAAATACCAGACTCCTGTATTTTCGATGTACCAGGGCTTTATCGATGAGGATTCAAAGACCGTTTGTTACACAGACCATCAGATCTTTGAGCGATACCACAAATTCCATCTTAAGAACGGTTATGCCAAAAAGCAGGCAATTACTCTCAAGGAACTTACCAATCTTGAAGTCGGTGACTATGTAACACATATAGATCATGGTATAGGAAAATTTGGCGGACTGCAAAAGATAGATGTTGAGGGCAAGAAGCAAGAAGCTATAAAGCTAATATATGGCGAGCGTGATATCCTTTATCTAAGTATTCATTCCCTGCATAAGATCTCCAAATTTAATGGTAAGGACGGCAAGCCACCCAAGATCTATAAGCTGGGTAGCAATGCCTGGAAGAATCTTAAGAAAAAGACCAAGGCGAGGGTCAAGCATATTGCTTACGACCTTATTAAACTTTACGCTAAACGTCGTCTGGAAAAAGGTTTTAAATATGATCCTGATTCTTACCTGCAGCATGAACTGGAAGCCTCTTTTATGTATGAAGACACTCCAGACCAAAGTTCGGCTACCGAAGCGGTTAAAAGAGACATGGAGAACGAACGCCCCATGGACAGGCTCGTATGCGGGGACGTTGGTTTCGGTAAAACCGAAGTGGCCATTCGTGCAGCATTCAAGGCTGTAGATAACGGGAAACAGGTTGCTGTTCTGGTTCCTACCACAATTCTGGCTTTCCAGCATCACCAAACCTTTTCAGAAAGACTAAAAGATTTTCCCGTTCGCATAGATTATCTGAACCGTTTCAGAACTGCAAAGGAAAGAAGGGAAACGCTTCAAGATCTCGAAAATGGTAAAGTGGATATCATCATCGGGACTCATCAATTAGTGAGCAAATCTGTAAAGTTCAAGGATCTTGGACTTTTAGTAGTTGATGAAGAACAAAAATTTGGAGTTGCCGTAAAGGATAAACTCAAAACCATTAAGGAAAATGTGGATACGCTAACATTAACTGCAACTCCTATTCCAAGGACCTTACAATTCAGTCTAATGGCCGCAAGAGACCTTTCCACAATTACGACTCCTCCGCCAAACAGATATCCCATAGAAAGCCATGTAATCCGGTTTTCAGAAGAAGTTATTCGAGATGCTATCTCCTATGAAATTCAGCGTGGCGGACAGGTCTTTTTTATCCACAACAGAGTGGAGAACATTAAGGAAGTTGCAGGAATGATACAGCGCCTTGTACCGGATGCGAAGATTGGGGTAGGCCATG
>CAYWAB010000010.1:7541-31467 GCA_964456105.1 uncultured Christiangramia sp.
GGCAAATGGAAGGAAAAAAGCTGGAGAAATTAATGCTAAGCTTTATCAATGGGGAGTTTGATGTATTGGTTTCAACTACCATAGTAGAAAGTGGACTCGATGTATCTGAAGCCAACACTATCTTTATCAATAATGCCAACAATTTTGGCTTATCAGACCTCCACCAGATGAGAGGAAGAGTTGGTAGAAGCAACAAAAAAGCTTTCTGCTATTTTATCACTCCGCCATTTTCGGCAATGACAGAAGATGCAAGGAAGCGTATTACCGCCCTGGAGCAATTTTCAGAACTCGGAAGTGGTTTTAATATTGCCATGAAAGACTTGGAAATTCGAGGCGCCGGAGACCTTTTAGGAGGTGAGCAAAGTGGATTTATCAATGAGATCGGGTTTGATACCTATCAGAAGATTCTTAACGAAGCAATCGAGGAGCTCAAAGAAAATGAGTTCAGAGATATTTATTCGGAACATGAAGACATCGAACAGAAGGATTTTGTGAAGGATACCCAGATCGACACCGATTTTGAGCTGCTTTTCCCTGATGATTATATCAATAATATTACGGAAAGATTGAATCTTTATACCAAACTTAACGAGCTTAATAATGAGGATGAACTTCAGAAATTTGAAGAGGAGCTTGTAGACCGGTTTGGAGAATTGCCTGTACAGGCAGTAGACCTTCTTAATTCAGTAAGATTGAAGTGGATCGCTTCATATATGGGACTTGAAAAGATCGTGATGAAAAAAGGAAAACTGGTAGGTTATTTTATTTCCGATCAAAAATCCAGGTTTTATCAGACCAAGAACTTTACAAAGATCCTTCAGTATGTTCAAACACATTCTCAAACATGCCAGATGAAGGAAAAACAAACCCGCAATGGATTGAGACTATTGCTGACCTTTGATAAGATAAATTCTGTTGAAAAGGCGCTTAAGGTATTAAGACCATTGGATTTCAGGGAGAAGAAGGAAGAAACAGTTAATTAAAAAGGTATACTTTCTAATTTAATCCGAACCACCAAGAAATACCTAAGCTTTCCTATAAGGCAAGGAGCTCCTTAATTAAATTAGTCTCCAACCACCCGAACATTATCCAGATCATACGTAGTGGTTTTATCTGGTGCAGAACCTAAATATCTAAAAGCGAACCAAACTTTACCTTCCAGGCAGGAGATATCAATCCTGGAATTTGTAAATATTCTGGAATTACTACCTGAAGGTCCAAGCGGGATATTCGCATCGAGCTCTATCCAATCTGCAGATGCCGGATCCCCTGTAAAATTTTTGCTCACGAAGACTTCCATTAAAAGCCCTTTGTCATAAGAAGAAAGGATATCAAAACTAAGTACTTCATTAACTGAATTATCGAGATCAATAACCGGTGTGACCAGCCAGGCTTCCAGCGGACTTTCCAAAGTATTATAAGCAGAGATCCTCAGAATCCTATTCCCATTGGAAAGAGTAGGTTTAAATTTCGTTTCGCCTCCACTAAGATTGATATTTGTCCAGCGCCTGGAATTAAGTATCGTATTTGAAGTAACCCCCTCAAAATTCTCTTCAAATAATATCCCGGAGCCTTCGTTTGTATTTCTGCCACAGTCCAGGTAAACAGGATCACATCGTGAATTGTTCATATCCAGTTTATCCGGAGAATTAACCATGATCACATAATGTTCATCGTAAAAATCCCTCGTTAGTATTCCTTCGATACTTCCAGATCCATCAGGAATCAGTAATGATTTGAAATTTGAAAAAGTACTTGTACTTAAAAGAACAGATTCACCGGTCTCACAGCTTTCCATTTGGCGCTCTCCATCATACTGATCATAAGGACTCGAAGCAAAAGAATAAATATTCCCTGTCTTAACAAGATTTCGGTCGAATTGTAGATTCTCCAGTTTCACATAGAGGTTTTTTAATTCCGGATTGAAATCTGAAATATTAATCCTCAAGGGTTCTATTTCTAGGGTTTGCTCAGATCTTATAATATGATCGTCTATAAGTGAATTCGGTACTGGAACTACATCGCCTCTGTTTTGAATTCCCAACTGTAATACTCCATTATTATACCAAAGACTGAGTCCGTCAAGTTTAACATAAACCTTCCTTCCAAAGTTGAAGGTCTCATATAATGAATTATGATCCAGCAACAATTGAATGCCAGCATTTGGATTGGAAGGATTATCCTGAACGATCAATTCCTTATAAAAATTACCTCCCGAATCATCAGAGATCACGAATCCGGAAAACAAGGTATTTGTACCGGAAAAAGTATAGATCTCACCGGTAGTCATGTTGTAGTTTCCCTTAACAGCTTCAATGCTGGTAAAATTTCCTTCCACCTCGATAACTGAGTCTTCCAGACTGGGAAGATCAAAATCGTCTGTCTTCACACATCCTCCTAAAGTGACTATGCAGACAATACCAATCACTAATTTTTTTCTCATGAAACTTAGAATCTTAAATAAACATTGGTAAAAAATGTAGTGCCCTGACCATACCAGTACTTAGGAGCAAAAAGTGGAAGTTCTCTTTCAAAATCCTCATTAAGACTTCGGTAATTCGCGTTTCTTCCCTGTTCGTATCCTCCAGACTTATAGAGCACATTGAAAATATTATTGAGACTAATAAAAGTGCCGAGGTATTTATCTTTTAGCCTCCAGGATTTCCCCCCTACCGCATTCACTAAAAAATAATCTTCAAATTTTTCCTGCCTGAGCAATTCTCTGGCCTTTTCCGCATCATAGCCTATCAAAGGTAAACCATCATAATCCTTTTGAAAATTGGCAGTCCTTGTTAGCGGATTAATGTCTATGAATGCATTGGAAAAAAAGTTTAAAGTGCTTCCAAACCACCAGTAATCAGGATCCCTGTATTCAAAGCCCAACTGGCCCGCGGTTTGCGGACCTCCGGATAGATGATAATTCTTTAAATATGCCTTACCATATTCGAGAGAACCATCAAAACTCGAAGAATTCAGGGAAATAAAGGGATTATTGGAATACAGATACTCTCCCATAGCAAGTGCAGATTTCAACTTTAAGGAAGAAGTTAAACTAGCCTCTGCTCCCACTTCAATTCCGTAATAGGATTTATTCATACCGGTAAGAGCTTCCTGAACAAAAGCGGTTGTATTATCCCGATCAAGTCCGGAAAGTCCTTCAGCATAGTAATAAGAAACCTCTGTTATATCAGAAATTTCAGTTAGGTAACCGGTAAGACGAAAATTTATGAAAGAAGATCTATACCTGTAAGAAAGATCAGCTGATTTTATTTTTTCCTCTCTTAGATTTGGAACAAAAAAATTGTGCTGGCGTGGATTAATAAATACATTTTTGAAACCAGGTGCTTTAGTAAAATAGCCTCCATTCCATTCGATATTTTGTCTCCCTGAAATCTTATAGATCAATCCTGATTTTATTCCAAAATTAAAGAATGATGCCACTTCGCTACTGCCAAGGGAATTATTCGGGAATACACCATTCTGATAATTTCCTGAACGCTCATAGGCGACCGTTTCCAGGTTACCCGCTATAAAACCTTCCCAGTTCCTGTTGGTCCACCTAAGTTGTAAAAAACCTTCGCCCTCTTCCGCGTAAATATCATAATCATACTTATAAGTTTCGTTTTCTGAGACCAGTCTATTAGGATTTAGTAAATCACTTTGAGCTGCTAAGCCCGGATTGCTGCCATTCTCCCCGATCGCGAAAATGTCGATATCCAGAAACTGAATTCCACCCAGCATATCACCTATTCGGGAGAAGTTCTTGCTTTTGAGTCGACTAAATTTAATAGAGGAATTTAAACTCAGGTTTTCATTAAACACTATGGAAAAAATAGAATTTGCGGAAATCTGAGCATCCTGGTTTACATCTTCACCAATTACATAGATACTGTTAAGCCCATTTTCTAAAGCAGTTGAATTCGCCTGATATAAACCTGGCCAATCCAGCTGTCCGTTTTGAATTATTCCATTCTGGGCAAGATATGCCGCCTCGAAGTTTTGAAAATCATTAAATCTTAGAAAATAGGAAGGCAATTTCTGGTAATATACAGGATCGGGATTAGCGCCACCTCCAGAGTAAGAATATTGTCCTAGAAAAGTATTTAAAGTGGTTCCGCCATAATCTATACGTGAACTGAAGGACTCCCCGAACTGGAACGAAACATTGGTACTTAGTTCTGACTTAGGTGAAAGTTTCCAGAAATGATTAAGCATTAAAATTGGTTCATTTATTTCCCTGATCCTGGAATTTCTGATCTCTCCATCCTGATAACCCCAGTATGGGTTGTAAGTTCTTCCTTTAAGCTCAAAAACCTCCTGTGTGATTGCGGCAGATCTTCCACGTATATTTGGAGTAAAAATTCCACTAAAATTCAAAGAATGTTTATCCCTAAACTTTCTTTCAACAGCCAGGAAAAAAGAATTGGCATCGAAAACGGTGCCGTCGTTATATCCTTCTTCGGCAAATCGCCGGCCAAGGGATATTGCATAATACCAGTTATTCCTTTGTTCTCCGGAAGCATATGTAGCCATGACCCTGCCGGAATAGCTACGGTTTGATGCCGCTAAAGAGATTCGCCCGCCTTTCTGGTAATTAGAGGCCTTTATCAGGATATTTGTAAGGCCGCCAAGACCTCCAAATTGATAATCGTTGGAACTAATGCCATTAGTAAACACCTGATTTCTTTGAACATCATTCAGGCCACCCCAATTGCTCCATTGTGGACGACCGTCAAAGAATTTATTCATTTCAATTCCGTTCAGAAGAATTTTTCCATATTCAGATCCTAGTCCTCTGGGCCTGAAAAAGGTCTGGCTAAAATCGAACGAGGCAGCATTTAAAAATACATCTCTACTGGATTGAAGAATACCTGAAATATTATCGAATTCACCTTCCTCCTGAAGCAGGTCTGCCTCCGATAAACTTATAGTGAGCTGATGGTTTTGTTCGAAAAAAGGATCGGGTTGAAGAAGAATAATTCCTAATTCCTTTATTTCCCCAAGGCTACCGATCTGGATCCTCTTTACAAGATATCCTGGTTTATCTATATTTAAAATAATTTCATTGGAAGAAATATCCTGAACTTCCAGTAGAAAATCTCCGTTGGAGTTTGAATATATTTCGGAAAAATAACCTTCGATCGAAACTTTTACCTGTGGTAAGGGCACATTAGTAAAGGTGTCTGCAAACTTACCTGTGATCGCAGTTCGCTGGGCGTTCATCACCGTGAAAAATAAGACGGCGATGAATACCGGAAAAACCTTTATGTTCATTTAAATGGCCCAAGAAAGTTTTTTGATAAAATTAAAGTGAACAAATATATACTAAACTTATTTTCAGTACTTTAAAAATTTGAAAATTATTTTTAAATAAGTTGAAAAAACATCTTTTTTTATTGCTGCGAATATTCCTTATCCTGAATATTCAGCTTTCCTTTAGCCTGGTATGGGCGCAAAAAACCAAAGAATACCAAATAAGCACTATAGCATTTTACAATGTGGAGAATTTATTTGATACCGAAGATAATCCTGATACCTTCGATGATGACAGGACCCCAACCGGCAAAGATCTATGGACTGAAGAGAAATACCGCAAGAAGATTTCCAATATAAGCAGGGTCCTTTCAGAAATAGGGACAGAAACGAATCCTGAACCTCCTGCCATCATAGGATTGTGCGAAATAGAAAATATAAAGGTCTTGAAAGACCTTATAGACCATCCAAATTTGAAGAAATTCAATTATGGAGTCATTCATTATGACTCCCAAGACGAGAGAGGCGTGGATGTGGCACTTTTATACCGAAAACAGCAATTCATACCTCTGGAATCTAAAAGCCGTAAATTATTGATTTATGAAGCCGACAGGCCCACTAAAAGGGATTATACCAGGGACCAATTAGTAGTGACCGGCCTGCTGAACAATGAAGAGATAAGTTTAATTGTGAATCACTGGCCATCCAGGGGTGGTGGTGAAGCGAAAAGTGCTTATAAAAGAGAAAAGGCAGCGGCATTGAATAAAAGGATTATAGACTCTTTAATAAGAGTAAATCCCAAAGCAAAGATCTTAAGTATGGGAGATTTTAATGATGATCCAACTAACCGGAGCTTTAAGAAGATCCTCAAAACAGAAGCATCTGCCGGATCACTGAATGAAAACTCCCTTTTTAACCCCTTTGAAAAATTGCTAAGATCAGGTAAAGGCAGTCTCGCTTATAGAGATTCCTGGAATCTTTTTGACCAGATCTTCATGACCGAAACTTTGGTCAATTCAAAACAAGGTTACCAGTTTTTTAAGGCTGGGATTTTCAATAAAACCTACCTTATAAATCACACCGGCCAGTTTAAGGGTTATCCTTTTAGAACCTATGGTTCTTTTGGTTATGAAGGAGGTTTTAGTGATCATTTTCCTGTATATGTTTATCTGATTAGACAGGTCAATAAATAAATCGAACTAATTCACTAAAAAAAAGCTCCGGGATTATCCGGAGCTTTTTTTGATTACAAAATTTCCTTCAAAAGGAAGCTTATCTTGATTAGAGCCATGCAGCCCAGGGAATTCTTGATAGCATAACCACCAGACCAAGACCATAAAATATAGCCAGTTTTTTAAACTTCGGCCTGGAAGTAAGTTTCTTTTTATGTTGTGAATATCCAATGGTTATCAATGCGATCGCAATGATCATCATTAATGGATGCTCCACATTATAAAGTCTTAGAGTAGAATCAGCCATCACTCCTCCCATACCTTCTTCAGCCCACATACTGAAATAAGGTGCAGTAAAATAAAGAACCAAACCTATTAGAAATTGTATATGGGTAACAATTAGTGTGAATAATGCGATCCTGAAGTTCGTGGCACCGTACTCCTTATTAGACGCGAAGCCTACTATAGCATTGAAACTTGCGATTAAAAGTAAGAATAGCACCAGGTATGCCCACCAGGAATGAATAAACTGAACCGTTTCGTACATGAGATTTTAATTTTTAATTACCAGCTAAAATACTAAATCCTAATGGGATTGTTACCAGCGATTTTCTGCGGTTTCACCTCCCCATATAAGGGTTGCCAAATATGGATTATCGATAAATGGATTACGGTTACCCTGAGCGCCTTCAATAACATTATTTCTCTGCATCTCAAATTCCGAAACAGGATCCTCTACGTTCCATTTAAGGAAAAGGTCAAGGGAGCCAACTTCATCAAAAGAATCACCATACCTAAGGTGTACATACATCACTATCCTTGCTACGTCACCACGCCAATCGTCTCCGGGATACCATTCATTCCCTTCTAAAAGTTTGTATTCCCCGCTTCCATCGGCGAATGGATAATTCAACCTTTCTGAGTTTACATCAACGTCCACAACTCTCAAAAGATGAAGATCGCTAATAGATTCCTCCGTATTCAATCGTGATTGCGGATAAATATGCTCTGTATTAAAACTTTCTGATTCATCAAGATCGCCTATCTGGTATTCATCATCTGGTCTTAATTCACCGGAATATACCAGAACCACTTTTGAAGGATCATCCAGAGCGGCATCGGCATCGTACAAATAATCATGCCTGTCTGTGTACAACAATATATTAGTATGCTGGGCTGTGGTAAAATCACGCAAGGACTCCAGCAAGAAAGTAGCGTCCTGGGCAAATATGGCATCATCATAATATTCCTGGGTAGTACCGGTAATGTTAAAGCTGTAGGTGCTTACCACCTGAACAGTCACATTAGCCGTGGAACAGGTAGCCTCAGGATTATCATCATCACAGATAGTATAAGTGAAGGTATCTTCACCGGTAAATCCACTATTAGGGGTATAAATGATGTTTAGATCTTCTGTTAAGGTAACTTGTGAATTAGCTCCTGCTTCTACTGAAGTTAGAACAGCACCATCAATTAAAAGGTCATTAACCAGCAAGCCTGTTACGGTATTATCAGAACTTCCAGATTCAATGAAGATTTGGTCATTCTCAGCCACTGGATCACCTTCATCATTTACTGTAATGGTTATCGTTGCCGTAGAACAGTTAGGAGTTTCATCATCATCACATATGGTATAGGTAAAGGAGTCTTCACCAGAAAATCCTTCTACGGGAGTGTAAATTATGGTACCATCAGCTTCCAGAGAAACTGTTGCATTTTCACTTATGTTACCTACTTCTGTGACCTGGGCATTATCCCTTAGATCATCGTTTTCCAGGTAATTGATTATAGTATAGCTTTCGTCCTCCTCAGTCTGGTATGAGTCATCGGTAGCCACAGGATCGCCAGCATCCCCAACTTCTATGGTTACGGTTGCTGTAGCACATCTGTCTGATTGCAGAGGAACACAAATAGTATAGGTGAAAGTATCGGTACCCTGAAAATTAGAAGGAGGCTCATAGGAAAATGTACCATCCCTGTTATCAGTAACAGATCCTCCATTTTCAGTTTCAACATCAAATTGCGTGATCCTTGCACCATCTACAGTTTCATCATTCTCCAATAGATCGTTCCCGCTAATGATGAGCACTTCATTTTCAAAAGCATCAAAAGAATCATCCACTGCAACCGGATTCTCCACCTCAACAGGAGGTGTGGGATTGGTTACTGGATCTTCTTCGCTACTACAGGCTATCAAGAGAATAAACGAAAACAGGTAACTTAATTTCTTCATTTTATTTTATTTACGGGGAATGCAAATATCGCACATTTAAAGACCAAAAAAAAACCCCTTATCAAAGCTGATAAGAGGTTTTTATAATAAGCAATTCTATATTTATTCATTAACTACCCATACTCCACCTTCTTTGATAAGGTTGAGGGTTTCAGTAGTATTCGATCCATTATAGATATCGAACGTAAGGGCATATTTCTGACCCTCTTCAGCATTTGGTGCTATCTCATTCAATAGAGCCTGCATAGCCTCTAGAAGCATCTCATCGCTCCAGTATGCACTTGCACCTGGTCTACGATCGAAATTTCCGTAGCGGTTCATACTGTTCACTGCAGTTTCATATTCAGGGATTCCTGAAAGTGCGTCTGCAATGATCGAGTAATCTGCACTTGTAAGTGTATAGTTAATGGTGTTATCTGGAACCCACATCCCATCTTCGTAACCGAACTGTAAAGATTCGGTTTTTACGGTTGGAATTGCATCCCAGTCTCCATCTTCCAGTACGAAGTTGGCGTATCTGGTATAAGTACCTACACTGCTTCCTCCATAGAACTGGTAAGAAACTGCCATCATATCACCCGGCTCAGCATATGGAAACTCAAGACCAAGGAAGATAGCTATCTTGTATAGTGCTTCATCATTATCACTGAAATTAGGAAAGCTTTGTCCCATCGCAGTATAATCAGCTCTCTCTAGAACCAATGGTTGATTCCAGGTACCGTTGGTATAGGCAAATACAGTAGTTTCTGAAATAGTAGACACTGAAGTAGCCAATTCATAAGAATCTCCATCCTTAACAAGAGCTAAATTTCCTGTTCCACTACTACCATCATAAAAATCATATTCTACTACATAAACCTTTCCATCTTCAGCATCTGGGAAATTTGCATTCAAAGCGATGGTAAAAGCCTCTGCAAGCATAGAATCGCTCCAATAGTTATCGCTACCAAGTTGTCTGTTGAAGTTCCCGAACCTGTCAAGGTTTCCAACTGGATCTTCAAATTCTGGTTGATCTCCAAGACCGGCTACGATCAGCTCGACATCTGAATCTGAAATAACATAACTTTCTCCGTCAGGAGTAGTTGAGAATTCAACGAATCCGTTACCATCATAAACCACGGTAACACTTTCTTCGCCAGAACTACCAGTGTAGATAGGATAAATTACTTTATAAGTTTGTCCCGTTACTCCGTTAACATTTTCAGAAAGAACAATATCAACTGCCTCATAGATCATATCGTCAGACCAGTAAGCATCACTTGATTCTCTTCTGTCGAAGTTACCGAAACGACCAGCACTAGATGCTGGATCTGGATACACTGCTTCAAGCTCATCTTCGATAAGGTCGAAATCGTCATCTGAAAGTTCGTACTCGATATCTGTAGCAACAACATTGTAAGTTATCTCTACATAGGAACCTTCTTCAAGTCCTTCGAATTCGTCTTCAAGAAAATCTCCCACTATGGATGCAGAAGTGAAATAATTATTTTCAAGACCAAAATCGCTGTAATCCTGATCTGTAACCGTATACTCGATTACAGAAATAGGATCGTAAAGATCAAACTGAACATTAATAATAGATCCCGCACCATAAGTAGGATATAGGTCTGAAAGTAATGATGGAATCAAGGTTCTGGCATCTTCCTCAGAACTGAAATTCGGGAAGCTTTGTCCTAATGCCTCATAATCATCCTCGGTTAGCGTATAATCTGCATCTGCAACCGCAAGTTGGTTATCTAGCTCGGCATTAATTTCATCATGAATGTCCTCCATAGGCTCACAGCTTGTTAAAGCCAGCCCGATGAACGCCATTAGAAAGTAAAATGTCTTTTTCATTTTTATCTTATTAGAATTTTAATTTTGCTCCTACGGTATAAGTGCGGCCAAAACCGTACCATACCTGTGCAGTCTCTGCGTTAGACTGTAATCCATCTCTTGAGTCTGCAATGTACTCAGTGTCAAATACGTTATAAACGTTTCCGTTAAGTACAGCCTGGAAAGCTCCCATTTCGAAATCGTAAGAAAGACCCACATCAAATAGTCCGTAAGCAGGGATTTCCCAAGCCTGACCAACTTCTGGAGAGTTTCTGTTATTAGGATCGAAATCCGAGTAGAAATTATCCTGGTAGATATATTCAGCTCTTAAGGTCATATCCTTTAAAACATCATAATTAAGTCCAAGCCCAAACTGAGTCTGAGCAGCATCACCTACTTTAAGGTCCTCGATATAAAGATCGATAGTCTCTACAAGGTTTTGCTCTTCATCAAATACCTGAACGCCAGTTACGTTATTTTGCCATCTCCAGTCTCCAATAGATGCCATACCGTTAATACGTAAGTTAGTCCATGGCTCATAAACGAAATCTACTTCTATACCCTGGTGAAGTGCATTTACACCTCTAATGTTAGCAGTTCCTATAGAACCATCAGGGTTATTAAAGCTCTGGAATAACGTTCTATCCTTCCAAAGAGTTCTGTAAAGGTTAACATTACCTCTTAATTTAGCACTTCTATATTTGTATCCAAACTCTGCACTAAAGATTTTTTGGTTCTCAGCATCCTCGTTAACATCATTCTGGAAATTTAGGAAAACTGCATCGAAGAAAGGAGCTTTCTCAAAGTAACCTATGTTAGCGAATAAACTGTGGTGGTTATCCAGGTTGTAGTTCCCACCACCTTTAGCCTGATATCCGAAGAAATGCTGGAAATCGGTTTCTTGTTCAGGATTGCTGTCTAAGTAGTTGAAGTAATCAATTCTCTTATAAGAAGTGTTAGATGCAGCAAGGGAAATAAATGCAGTAAGATCATTTTTCGAATATTCTGCCTGAAGGAATCCACCTTCCCAAAGCACAATACCGTCATTCCAGTAACTAATTCTGTCACCAACCTGAGCAAGATTTACAGGATCGTTTACGTTCGAATCGTCAAACCAGTACTGTCCACCAAGAAGATCTGTAACTTCCTGGAAGTGTTTCCCTTTATAATATCTAAGATCTAAACCACCAAGAAGTTCAATATTTTCGAAAATTTCAGTAGAAATTGTTGATAGCGCTCCAAACCCGTTGTGGTCGTTTCTTGAAGCTCTTAAGATAGTTTCAGAACCTTCAGCACCTCTTGCTACGTTCTCATCAACGATCTTGTCGATATTTACAGGCTGAAGGTAACCATCACGGTATTCAGAATTCAATCCGAATTTGTTGGTTCCTGTCCAACCACCACCACCTCCGGTACCGAAGGAAGCATAAACAGCCGTTGAAAGCTGAGTTTTTGCATCGATATCCCAGTAATGGTTAAGAGACATCTGTGGTTTATGGTAGAAGTTGTCTTCTATATTGACGATCTGTCCATTCATGTAACCCCAGTCTGAGTTAAATTTAAGACCTCTGTCGCTTTCCAGGTAAGTTCTTATCAGGTGTCTGTTCTGACGCTGACCGTGTCTTTGTGGAGCACCGAAAATGGTAAAAGAAAGAGTGTGATCTTCACCAAAGTCCTTAGCGATGTTAGCGAAGTAGTTATAACCGGTAAATTGAGTTCCGTCGATATAACCATCACCAACAGTTTTTGAAGCAGAAACTGTGGCAGCCAATCCGTTGTCCATTCTTCCTGTAGAAACAGTAGCTCCAAATTTATTGTAACCATCGTTTCCGGTTGCTGCATAGATGTTACCACCTCTTTCAGCATCGGTGCTTCTGGTCACAATGTTCACAGTACCTCCAATAGAAGGCACAGCAACCTTGGCAGCACCAAGACCTCTTTGAACCTGCATAGTTCTTGTTACATCGGCTAGACCAGCCCAGTTACTCCAGTAAACACGACCGTTCTCCATGTCGTTTACAGGAACACCGTTGATCATAACAGCAATATTCTCTGAGTTAAAACCTCTAAGTCGAAGCTCAGCATCACCATAACCACCACCAGCTTTTGTAGCATAGATACCAGGAGTAGATTTTAGGATCTCAGGAAATTCCTGGTTACCAAGTTTAGTTTCGATTTCTGCTGCATTTATCGTAGAAACCGCAACCGGAGTCTTACGATCGATGGCTAAAGAGAAAGTTGTGATCACAATCTCATCTAAAGCATCTGCATCAGGAGATAAGACAATATCTCCAAGATCTTGTGTAGCTCCATTGGAAACTGAAAATTCGATGGTCTTGGTTTCATAACCTACGAAACTCACAGAAATAGTCCCTGAAGCCTTGTTAACTTTAAGAGAGAAGTTCCCATCAAAGTCACTTGTAGTACCAACATTAGTACCTGTTAAAATCACAGTGGCACCAGGCAGTGGTCCATCCATTTCAGAATCGATTACCGTACCGGTAACTGTTCCTTGAGCAAAAATTGCAGCAGAAGTTAAAAACAACGCTAGCGCTAATAATTTCCTCATTGTGTAATAGTTTGTGTTTGTTTAAAATTCGTTGCAAAAAAAAGGAATTCTATTGTATTTACCTTTATCAAATTGTTAAGAGTTTTAACTATTTTCTAACAATCCCATTGTGATAAGCTTATAAATAGATTCTAGTTATCTGTATTTCAATGTTTTAAACTTTAATTGCATCTGTTAAGAATTAGTGAATCTGATTCCACTTCCATACTCCAACTTGTTGACAGACTGACCATTTACAGAAAAAAATATTGGAATCGTCAAACCCAATGGACAACATTTAGCAATTGCAATACGCTCATTCTAAATCGAAAACCTTTCCTGTTACATTTTCCTGGGGCAAAGACTGTTGCAGAGGACAGGAATAGCGCTAGGAGTAATAATTTCTTCATTTTGTAGAGAATTAGGTGTTTTAGTTATAGTTCTCCGCAAAGAAAGAGAATCACCTCCAACCGTCCTTTGCGATTTTATTATCATCCCATAATATGATATCGCCTTTATAAAACTACAATAAAAAAGAAAGTGCTTGATTTCAAGCACTTTAAACTACTAACATGTTTTCAACAATGAAGAAAATATTAGCGCATATAAAATTCCAGGAGGCTTTTTGTAGAAGAATCGTGATTTGTAATATCCTTATTTGAGAATTCCACAAGAATCGTATTCGCAAGCTGCTTCCCTAATTCCACTCCCCACTGATCATAACTGAAAATATTCCAGATTATTCCCTGTACGAAGATCTTATGTTCATACATGGCGATCAATTTTCCCATACTCTCGGGAGTAAGTTGGTCTATCAACAGGGTGTTTGTAGGATTATTACCCTCAAAAACTTTGAAAGGTTTAATTCGGTCTATTTCATCCTGGCTAAATCCTTTGAATTTCAACTCATCTTCCACCTCATCCATGTTCTTCCCATTCATAAGTGCCTCAGTCTGGGCAAAATAATTTGCCATCAATTTGTCGTGATGCGAACTGTCCCCGAACAATGATCGTTTGAAACCGATAAAATCAGCAGGAATTAGCTTAGTTCCCTGATGGATCAACTGAAAGAAGGCATGCTGGGAGTTTGTTCCAGGCTCTCCCCAAATAATGGTACCTGTTTGATACGCTACTTTATCCCCATTACGGTCTACACTTTTCCCATTACTTTCCATAATGGCTTGCTGCAGATAAGAAGGAAATTTATCTAGATACTGGCTGTAAGGAATTACCGCCTCACTTTCTGCTTTAAAGAAATTGTTATACCAAACACTTAACAGAGCTAGTTGGACAGGGATATTTTCTTTGAAATCTGTTTCCTTAAAATGCTTATCCATCTCACGGGCTCCTTCAAGCAGATCAGAGAAATTGTCATATCCTATTGCAAGACTAATAGAAAGCCCCACTGCACTCCAAAGAGAGAAACGGCCTCCAACCCAATCCCACATAGGGAAGATGTTCTCCCGCTCGATTCCAAAAGATTCTACTTTTTTTAGATTTGTAGAGACTGCTACAAAATGCTTGGCTACTTCTTTCTCCGGTACAGATCTTAAAAACCACTCCCTAACAGTAGTCGCATTGCTTAAGGTCTCCATGGTCGTAAAGGTCTTGGAAACGATCACGAATAAAGTGGTTTCAGGGTTTAGGTCCTTAATCGTCTCATGCACATGGTCTCCATCTACATTAGAAATAAAATGAAGATTCAAATGGTTCTTATAGAACTTGAGACTATCCACAACCATAACCGGCCCAAGATCTGAACCTCCGATACCTATATTAACGACATCTGTAAAGGTCTTCCCGGTATATCCTTTTCTTATCCCTCCGATTACTTCTGAAGAAAACTTTTTTATTTTCTCTTTTACTTTCTGAACCTCAGGCATTACATTTTCTCCCTCAACAAAAATTTCGGAATTCTTATCTGCTCTTAAAGCAGTATGAAGAACAGGCCTGTTCTCTGTTTGATTGATGGCTGCCCCTGAAAAATAACTGTTTATTGCATCACCAAGCTTAACTTCTTCAGCAAGCTGCAATAACAACTCCCTTGTCCTTTCAGTGATACGATTCTTACTGTAGTCTATTAAAAAATCTTCCCACCTTATGCTGAATTTCTTAGCTCTGTCTTCATCCTCAGAAAAAAGATCACGCATATGCGAATCCTTGATCTCTTCAAAGTGATCTTTTAACTGATTCCAGGCTTCTGTTTTGGTTGGATTTATATTTTTCATCTAACTATTAATATTTTTGTACGGAATTTCATCTAATTCTTCCTTTAAAGGCTGTATATAAGCAAAATACTCGTCTTTTAAATCTTCTTCAATATGTTTTGCAGAGGGTAAATTCTGCCTGAAGGGATCCACCTGCTTTCCATTAACCCAAAAACGATAACATACATGAGGCCCCGTAGCCAATCCCGTACTACCCACATAACCAATTACGTCTCCTTGTTTTACGACCTGTCCTTTTCTTACCGCTCTTTTGGTCATATGCAAGTACTGCGTGGTGTACTTGCTGTTATGCCTGATCTTAACATAATTTCCGTTCCCTCCGGTATATCCGGATGCGATCACCGTTCCGTTGGCGGTACTTACAATAGGGGTATTATAGGGAGCTGCGTAATCGGTACCGAGATGAGCTTTCCATCTTTTTTGTACAGGGTGAAAACGTCGCTTGGTATATCTTGAGGATATCCTTGAATAATTTAGAGGAGCTTTCAAAAAGAAACTTTGTAATGCTTTTGCTTCAGCATCATAAAAACTTGGCTTTCCGGAAATAGAATCCGTTAAATAATTAAAGGCGTAGAAAGGCTTGTCTGAATGATTGAAAAGCGCTGCATCTACCTTTTCGATGCCGGCAAAGATGGTGTCATCGATATACTTCTCATGATATACCATTTTGAACTGGTCTCCTTTTTGAAGCCTGAAGAAATCTATACTCCATTGATAAATATTAGACAGTTCATAGACTAAAAGATTACTAAGACCTTGTTCCTGTATGGTTTCGGAGAGTGAGGAATTGATCACTCCAGATATTTCTCTACGTTTTATTGTAACTGGCCGCTTCCTGGTCTCTGCATAGATACTGTCTCCAAGAGAGACTACCGTATAGTCGATAAGATTGTTTTCATAAATAAAGAATTGGGGAGTTTTCGCAGAATCCTTAGCCTTAAGAATCATATACTTTTTGCCAGCTGTGATCCGGGCAGGATTAAAACTATCTTTTACCTTTTCACTAATCTCATAGACCTTACCAGGGCCAACACCGTTCTTATCCATTATCGAACCAAAGAAATCACCTCTTTCTATGGTGTCTCTTACGACTTCATAATTATTAAGAACAAAACCATATTCTTTTTCAACCGGAGGCAGTTTTTTCTCTTTTACTTCTTTTACAGCTTGGTCTTTATCCTCATTATTGCAGGCAACAAAAGCCAGCATCATCATTAAAAGTAAACCTAGTTTTTTCAATTTTTTTCCTTTTGATTTTCAGTATTAAAAGTATGTTCAACCCATTGTTTTCCCCAATCGTTCAATTCTTCTTCGTTCCACAAATTAGGAAAGAAAGAAATCTTTTGAAAGCCGGGAGGTAAAAACTGCTTCCAGTTAGTTCCTCCGGTTGCCTTAACCGTTTCCTTATTTTTATTACTAAGATAACGGTAAGCTGCTCCCATATGCATGAGCAACCAGTTAATGTTTACATTAACGTCAAAGTTCCGCAACGCTTGTATAAGCTCTTTATTATTTTGATCCTCTTTATGCATCTTAATATAACGATGATAAATGGTATTTCCCTTAACCTGCTCTGCGATTCTTAAAAATCGTGGGGTATAGCGCACTTCGAATTGCTTCAAAGTGAGAGTTTTCTCTCCTGTTTCCAGATCTATCCCGCCTTTTTTCCAATAGATGTTTTCATACAACTCCTCCAGCTCATTCTTTTCAGAATAGTCTTTCCGAATTTCAGCATCTACCAGATGTTGTAATGGAGTCGAATAAAACTCGATCATCCTGAACTGGGCAGATTGAAATCCACTAGCAGGTAATAGAGCCATTCGGAATTTGAGGAATTGTTCACGCTCCATCCCCTTTATCATTACATCAAAAGAGTCTATAAGTATCCTGAAATACCGGTTTATCCTTTTCAATTTCTCGATAAAAAAACCGGGAGTTAGGGTTGGAGATTCTATGATCTGTTTTTGCTCGTGTATTACCAGCTTGAAATACAGTTCAGTGATCTGATGATAGGTTAAAAAGATCTTTTCGTCAGGAAAGTGAGTATTGGTTTTTTGAAGACTTAAAAGAGTATCAAGATTGATGTAGTCCCAGTAAGAGAGATACTTATCGTAGAGTAACCCATCCAGATAAGAACCCATATCCTGTCCCGAATTCCTGAATTTCTCTTCAAGTTTTAAGATACGCTCGGCAATTTCGGGCTTGATCTCTTCCATCCTTAATTCATTATTATTCTGAACTGATGCTTTAGGCCTTTATAAGCCTCAAGATCTGCATCCAGAGAGCCAACAGCAAGATCAGCTTCTATCTTAACGGGAACTTTGTTCTTATCATCACTTACCCAAAAGGTAAGACTTTCCTTTTCCTTAAAAACACGACCTGCCAGAACATAAGGCCGGAATTTCAGGGTAGCTATTTTTCCAAATTTAGTTTCGATGATCTCCCTTCCAAGAAACACAAGCTTAAAATCCATGTTTTCATCATCGATGAACATTTTTAATCTTGTCTCATCCCCTGGCTGAAGATTCTTCGAGTCAATTTGGTTGCGAATATAATAAAATGCAGATAACATATCGTGCACATTATTAGCGGTAGAATAGCTTTTTCTAGTGTTGTTTTTCTTATCGAAGACATGAGCCTTCCTGGCATCATGATCAAACTCTATTTCAAGATCTTTAGTGTATCCGCCTTCATTTATCTTCCTTATAAACCTGTAGGGTTTACCGTCTTCCTTATCAATAAAAGTTTGATAATCGTCATCCACTTTGAAGAAAAGACTTAAAAGACCTGTGGATTTCCCGCGACCTTTTACATGATAAACAGGCTTATTTCCAAGAAAGGCATCCTCCACCTCCAAGGTGGCGTAACTGGCATTAAACAGACCGTAATGGATCCTGAATTTGAACCACTCCCCTTCCTTGAATGCATCCTGTGAGAACAAGTTGAAACTGGTAAGAACCAGAACTAATAAAGTAACTGTAAAAGATCTTCTCATAGCATTTTATTTACTTAACTCACAGTGGATAATGTGCTTAAAGGATATTTTACAATTACTGTTCCAAAAGTATTAAAACAAAAACCCCCACCAAATTAATGATGGGGATTTTTATCTTATTAACCAACTAAAACTTAAATTATGAAAAAAATTAAAACATTCCTGGTAACCACTCCAAAAATGCGGATGCAAAAGTCTGATATTTCTACCTTCTCCGCAATAGCTAAATAAACTTTAACTAAACAATTATGCAGTTAGCAATGTTTTTCTTCAAAGACCTTAATTTTAGCAGTTTTTTAATCTTAATTTAATGTACCTCGCAAATCCTGTTCTCTTTCTATAGCTTCAAAAAGCGCTTTAAAGTTTCCTTTTCCGAAAGACTGTGCGCCTTTTCTCTGAATGATTTCAAAGAACATGGTTGGTCGGTCCAATACCGGCTTTGTAAATATCTGTAACAAATATCCCTCATCATCCCTGTCTACAAGAACACCAAGTTCTTTAAGCGGTTCCAGATCTTCATCTATTTCTCCAACCCTATCCAGAAGATCATCGTAATAGGTTTCCGGAACATATAAGAATTCCACTCCTCGATCTCTAAGGGCAGTTACCGTCTCTATAATATTATCTGTTGCAAGCGCGATATGCTGTACCCCTGCTCCATTATAAAAATCAATATATTCCTCTATCTGGGATTTCTTCTTACCTTCCGCAGGCTCATTGATCGGAAATTTAATTCTCCCGTTACCATTGCTCATTACCTTGCTCATTAGGGCGGTATATTCGGTTGAGATGTCCTTATCATCAAAAGAAACCAATTGGGCAAACCCCATCACTTTGGCATAAAATTCCACCCACTTGTTCATCTCATTCCAACCCACGTTTCCAACCATATGATCTATAAACTTCAGCCCTGTGTCCGAGGATTTTGCTTTAGTATTATATACCCTGTAGCCTGGTAAAAACGGACCTTTATAATTCTTTCTTTCTACGAAAAGATGCACTGTTTCCCCATAGGTATGAATCCCTGAAATAACAGCCTTTCCATTTTCATCTTCCATCTCATAAGGCTCTACGTAGGATTCTGCTCCCCTTTTGGTAGTCTCTTCATAACTTTTTCTAGCATCGTCTACCCAAAGCGCAACAAATTTAACTCCATCCCCGTGTTTATCGATATGGGCATTGATCTCCCCCTTTGGCTGTAAAGGAGAAGTTAAAACAAGTCTGATTTTTCCCTGTTGCAAAACATAAGAAACGCTGTCTTTTCTTCCCGTTTCAAGTCCGGAATAAGCTATTGGCTGAAACCCCCAGGCATGCTGGTAATAATAGGCCGCCTGTTTAGCGTTTCCTACATATAATTCTACGAAATCGGTTCCCAGAATTGGCAGAAAGTCCTCTGCCTCCGGAACCACTTTCTCTAATTTTAATGATGTGCTATCTGTAGTCATAATTTTATTTTTTTATTAAGTCGATATGGTGATTAAGTTCAGAAGTAAAAAAGAAAATATTACCACATCGCCCTGTCCTGAGCTGATAAATCTTCTTTCATTATTTCTTATCGTCGCCTTCCAACCATGATTTATAATAAGTTTCATCTGCAATTTCCATGGCATCCTCAGTCACCATCAAAGGTTTAAAAGTATCTACCATAACGGCAAGCTCTTCTGTCTCTACCTGACCAATACTTCGCTCAACTGCTCCCGGATGCGGACCGTGAGGAATACCTGCAGGATGCAGGGAAATATGACCCGCTTCAATATCGTTCCTGCTCATAAAATCTCCATCTACATAATAGAGAACCTCATCACTGTCTATATTACTGTGACTGTAGGGTGCAGGGATCGCTTCGGGATGGTAATCATATTTTCTCGGGCAGAAGCTGCAAACCACGAAAGCGTCGGTTTCAAAGGTCTGATGTACTGGTGGTGGCTGATGTATTCTTCCTGTTATAGGCTCAAAATCGTGTATCGAAAAAGCATAAGGATAATTATATCCATCATACCCAACTACATCAAAGGGATGAGTTGCATAAACCATATCAAAGATCCTTCCTTGTTTCTTGATCTTCATTAGGAAGTCTCCTTTTTCATCATTGGTCTCCAGCTCATAAGGCTGCCTAAGATCCCTTTCACAAAATGGTGAATGTTCCAATAGTTGTCCAAACCAGTTTCGATATTTCTTTGGCGTATAAATTGGGCGTCTCGATTCTACAATGAACAACCGGTTATTCTCATCATCAAAGTCCAGTTTATAAATAGTACCCCGTGGAATTAGAAGGTAATCCCCATATTTGAAATCCAAATTCCCTAGATGAGTTCTTAATTTTCCTGATCCTTTATGGATAAATATCAGTTCATCCGAATCTGAATTCTTGTAGAAATAATCCTTGGTAGATTCCTGGGGAGAGGCAAGAATGATATCACAATCGGAGTTGGTAAGTACCGGCTTTCGGCTTTTAAGATAATCTGGATGTGGTTTTACCTGAAATCCTTTAAAACGATACGACTTTATATTTTTATCTACTGCGATCTTAGGTGTAGCATCATAACTCCCCTTTATCTCCTTAACCTGTGTGGGCCTATGCTCATGATAGAGATTGGATGACATGCCATCAAAACCTATGGTTCCAAAAAGTTGCTCGTAATAAAGACTGCCATCTGGTTTTTTGAATATGGTATGTCGTTTATGAGGTATTTTACCAAGCTTATGATAAAAAGGCATAATTCTTATGATTTTAGGTCATCCAAAATTCAAGAAATTATTGAATGATTAGGATTATTTCAATGGTTTTTTCCGATAAACACAAATATCATGAAATTTTAGCGAAACATTCTTAAAAGTAGACTAAAAACCTGTGCTCAAAACCAGAATCCCAGGCTAAAAAACCAGTAGCTGTGTTGCACTTCCGGTGAATACGTATATTTGACTTCCATGGGGCCTAAGAAGGTATCAAGGCCATATCCAAGTGCATAACCTGAATAATCCGGTAAACTGAACCAGTTCCCTGTGGTATAGAGCCTGTTTTCAACATTGGCAATATTACCGCTAAGAATAAGATGGTTTTTAGGAAAAATCTCATAATCTAATTCCACCAGTCCTCTAATGTAACTATCTCCCGAAAGGCTTATAAAATCATATCCATAGAATGGAATAAAATTATTGATAAGATTATTACCATATCCTCCAAGAAAAAAGTCGAATACATTAATGTTATCGTTACCTATTTTAAAACCTGTATCTGTAGATATTCTTGCAACCAGTTTATCAAAGAGCGGAGTAGCATAACCAATCTCACCCTTTGCTATGGAAAATTCAGCGAAATCGGGATCCTGACCTGAATCAAAAAGATACACATGGAAATCCCCGTTAAAATAGACGCCCTTCCTAGGGAAGTATTTATTATCATAGGAATCGTACTTCAAATATCCGAATGTGCTGAAATAATGGTTGTTTTCGAATACATTTTCTCCGTTATTCGCCTCCTGATTTATGGTGGAAGAAGCTATTTTTAAATATTTGTGCTCTGCCCCCATTCCAAAGGAAAATATTTGCTGAAAAAGCGTTTGCACGTACAACTGATTAGTAAAATCCTTATAATCGATTTCTATCTCTCTTACTCTCCCAACATCAGCCAAATCGGCGTTTTCCATAGCAAAATCAAAACTTACATCCTTATCGAAATTATTATATCTTGATTTGAATCCTACGCTCCAGTAATACCCTTTATCGAGATAATAATCGAAATTATACCTGAATTTATCACCTACCACCAGGTCCAGTGAAACCACATCGTTACTAAAAAGGAAACTTTTCCTGGTCACGTTAAAAAGAGCCGCACTCTGATAAAGCTCATCATAATGTACCCCCAACCTAAGTAGTGTCTTATTCGAGCTTTCTTCGATCTGCATAGCCAGGATATAATCGTTCTTATCTTCTCTTGGAATTAGCTGATAGTTGATACGATCGAAATTTCCGGTTGCCGAAAGGTTATTTAAACCAATATTAAGATCATCAAAATTATAGGGTTCTCCATAATCAAGCTTTAATTTTCCAAGAATATAGGATCTCGGGTAACTGCTATTTCCTTCCAGGACAAGACCGCTTATGTTGAAATGATCGATCTTTGGTATTTTCTTTTTTTCTTTTGGTTCTTGCTTTTGGCCCAAGGCTAAAAGCCTTTCCTTTTTCTTCAGTGCTGCCTCATAGCCGGCTTCTATTATTTCCTCTCCCTTATCGAATGATAGTACTGAGAAATCGGTAATATCAGGCTTTATGTAGATATCGGTTAAAGGCTTTTTATCCTTCATGTCTTCTATCGTTCGGAAATTGTTGATCTGTGCCAGGATATCAAAAACACTTTTCAGGTTTTCCCGATCAATAAGACTATCCTGCACATCTACCCCAATTATCAATTCTGCGCCTCTCCTTTTTAATTCTTCTACAGGATAATTATTGGCTACTCCACCATCGGTAAGTAACCTGTCGTTTATTTTTACCGGACTAAAAAGTGAGGGGATCGCGCCACTGGCAGAAACCGCCTTTGCAAGAGAACCTTCATCCAGGATAACTTCCTCCCCGGTTTCTATATCGGCCGCCACGCAGAAGAACGGAATGGGCAGATTACTGAAGTCCTTGATTTCACTTACATGCATGGTTAACCTGGAAACCAGGTTATAGATATTCTGGCCCTTGGAAAGACCGGAAGGAAAACTGACCTTAAAATCGTCGAAAGGTAATGTGAGGGCATATTTTTCAGTATCCTCCTTCTCATAAAATGTCTTGGCACTACGAGGAATATCATCCTGAATCAGGATATTAAAATTAGTTACATGAAATATGGAATCCAGTTCTTTGGCAGAGTATCCAGCAGCATAGAGACCTCCGATTATTGCTCCCATACTACTACCACCTATATAATCCACCTGCACGCCGGCTTCCTCCAAAACCTTAAGCACTCCAATATGAGCAAGTCCTTTGGCTCCTCCTCCACTTAGAACCAAACCCACTTTAGGATCATTCCGTTCCTGAGAATATCCCGAAAACATGAAAAAAAGAAAAAGGATCGGGAGGAATTTTCGCATTTAGCCTGTGTGATAATGATTATATATTATTTTGGCCTTCGAGGCTCCTATAACTTCTTCGAGATCCTTTTTAGAAACCTCTTTAATTCTCTTTAAAGACCTGAAATGTTTCAAAAGCTCGATGACTGTTTTCTCACCTATTCCTGGAATCTCTTCCAACTCAGTATTAAGCGCAGATTTACTTCTTTTATTGCGATGGAATGTAATTCCAAACCTATGCGCCTCATTCCTAAGCTGCTGAATCACCTTTAGAGTTTCCGATTTTTTATCAAGATAAAGGGGTATTGGGTCTTCGGGATAAAAGATCTCTTCCAGTCTTTTTGCAATTCCGATAATTGCGATTTTACCCCTGAGCCCCAAAGTTTCTAAAGCTTTAACTCCGCTTGATAACTGACCTTTTCCTCCATCTACAATTATCAGCTGCGGCAGTTCTTCCCCTTCATTAAGCAATCTGCGATAACGGCGGAAAACTACTTCTTCCATTGAAGCAAAGTCATTCGGCCCCTCCACAGACTTTATATTAAATTTACGATAATCTTTCTTACTGGGCTTCGCATTTTTAAAAACAACACATAGATCTGGACGTCAAAGCACACTTGATTAC
>CAYWAB010000011.1:0-28106 GCA_964456105.1 uncultured Christiangramia sp.
TTAACAGGACTCAATGATAAAACGATTTATAGTAATCGTAGCTTTTTTTTCCGCTTTAAATGCGGTGGCCCAGGAAAACGTATCTTCACCTTATTCATACTACGGAATTGGTCTAACCAACTTCAAGGGAACTGTGGAAAACAGGTCCATGGGTGGCTTAAGTGTATTTAATGACAGTATTCACGCGAACTTGCAAAATCCTGCTTCCTATGGGAGGTTAAGGCTAACTAATTACGCTATTGGCGCAAGTCATGACCGAATAAATTTGGAGTCCTCTCAAGCCAGTGCGAATGCCAAGATTACTTCCCTGGATTACCTTGCGCTGGGAATTCCTCTCGGAGGGAATTTCGGGATAGGATTAGGTTTGATACCATATACCTCGGTAGGTTACAGGATCGTGGATATGGATCAGGAAACTTCCAGTAGACTCGATGGCAGGGGTGGAATGAATAAAGTTTACCTGTCTGCTGGCTATGCGTTCAGCGATAACTTGAGCATTGGTGTGGATGTAAATTATAATTTTGGTAACTTCCAGAACCGAAGGACGGTTATAGAAGATGGTATTCAATTGGGAACCAGGGATGTAAACCGATCTGATATTAAGGGTTTCAATTTTAAATTTGGAGCGAACTATCAGGCAAATCTGTCTGACGATATGAGATTGCATGTTTCGGGAACCTATGTTCCGGCAATGGATATTAATTCTGATAATTTTCGGGAGGTTTCCAGTATTGCATTTATTAATTCATCAGAGTTAATTATAGATTCTGAAGAGCTCGATGTACGCAATACAGACTTTACTTTTCCTTCCCGGTTAAATTTTGGATTAGGGGTAGGGAAAACAAACAAATGGTTCGTTGGTGCTGAATATACGAATTTAGGAGCATCTTCTCTTGAAGATAGTTTTAGTTTCAGGTCTGATAATGGACAATATGAGGATGCCTCCCAGTTCACCCTTGGTGGTTTCTATATTCCACAATACGACTCTTTTACGAGTTATTTTGAGAGGGTTGTTTATCGGGCTGGTTTCAGGTACGACGGGACCGGTTTAGTGGTCAATAATGAGTCCATAAATGAGTTTGGCATGTCTTTTGGACTGGGACTACCAATTGGAAGAATGTTTTCCAATGCAAACCTTGGAATAGAGCTAGGGCGAAGAGGTACCAAAGATTCCGGCCTTATTCAGGAAAACTTTTTAAGGTTTTCAGTAGGTTTGTCACTGAACGATAAATGGTTCACGAAAAGAAAATTTAATTAACCACAATAAACAAGAAGATGAAAAAGAGATTTCTAGCACTATTAACAATTGCCCTGTTAGGTACTGGAGCTGTTGCGCAGTCTGGTGATTGTGCGGTTATGGCGGCCTTGGCGTATGATGATGCGAAAGCAAAGAATTACGATGCAGCCTATCCTGCTTTAATGAAAGTTAAGGAGGAATGTCCTAACTATAGCATGGCTACCTACCAATATCTTGAAAGAGCTTTGGAATATAAGATAGATAAAGCTACTTCTGATGCGCAGAAAAAGGAACTGATTGATACCCTTATTTCCGTTTGGAAAGAAAGATTAGAGCTTTATCCTGAAAAAACAGAAAAGGCAAAGATCTATACAGATATAGCTCAATTAAAGTATGATAATAAAATGGGTGATAAGGAAGAACTTTTCTTGGCTTTCGATAAAGTATGGGAAGTAGATAAGGAAAACTTCACAAGCCCAAAAGGCCTATATGCATATTTTGATCTAGTTGTTGAAATGCAGGATGAAGGACAAAGAGAACTTCAGGATGTTTTCGACATGTACGACAAAGTATTTGGAAAAATAGAGGTTGAAGAGAATAAAGCTGCTGAAAACCTTGCGCCACTATTGAAAAAGCAGGAAGATGGTATCGATCTTACAAATAGGGAAATTAAAGCTATACAAATTGCTGAGATCAATCTTAAGAACTACTCTAATGTTAAGGCTGCATTAAATGCCAAGCTTGGAGCAAGAGCAGATTGTGATAATCTTATACCTCTTTATAGTAAAGATTTTGAAGAGAACAAGACAGATATAAAATGGTTAAAAAATGCCAACGCGAGACTTTCTGATAAGGATTGTACTGATGATCCATTGTTCTTTAAGGTTTCAGAAGCGCTTCACCAGTTAGAGCCATCTGCACAGTCTGCATACTCATTAGGACAATTAGCAGAGGCTGAGGGTGACAGAGCCAAGGCTCTAGAATACTATAATGAGGCCGCAGAATTAGAGACTGATAAATCTGACCAGGCGAAAATCTATTATAGAATCGCTAATAACTATAAGGAAAGAGGAAGTTTTTCTCAGGCAAGGAATTACTACAGAAAGGCTCTTAATGCAAGACCATCTTTTGGTAGTGCTTACCTTCAAATAGCTAGTATGTATGCTCAGAGTGCGAACGATTGTGGTGATAATGCATTCAATAAAAGAGCTGTTTACTGGTTAGCCGCAGATTATGCCTCTAAGGCAGCAAGAGTGGACCCTTCTATTGCCAGCAATGCCAATCAGGCCGCTGCTGCTTATAGAGGAAGAGCTCCTCAAAAATCTGATGTGTTTCAGTCCAGTAAATCTGCTGGAGATGCAATACAGATACAGTGCTGGATAGGAGAAACAGTTCGTATCCCTAATATGTAAGATGAAAATCACATATAGTAATATTATTTATGGCATTGTCACGCTACTTAGCGTGACAATGTTTTTTTCATGTGAAGGTAACCTTCAGGAGGTAAGATCCTTTGGGGAAAAAGGGGATGCTCCTCAGGCTATAGCAGAGGGTATCAATCTTAAGTTCACTGATTCAGGGCGACTTGTTGCAATCCTTAACAGTCCGAAGATGTACGATTTCAGTAATAAATCTTTTCCTTACAGGGAATTTCCTGATGGTGTCCATGTGGAGTTCTTCGATGAAAAAGATCGGAAGAATACAGTGGATGCTGATTATGGTATCGTTTACGAGCAGACCAATCTAATCGATCTTCAGGGAAATGTCATTATAGTAACTGCAGACAGTACTCGCCTGGAGGCAAGTCAGATCTTTTGGGATCAGGACCGAAGCTGGATCTTTACAGATAAGCCAAACACGATAAGATTTCCTAACGGTGCTTTGAACCAGGGTGAAGGTTTTGATTCTAATCAAAATTTCGGTAATTTCCGTTCAAGAACTAATACGGGTGTACAAATAATAGAAGAAAAAAAGAATGAATAAATTTTTCAAGTATTTTGAATATGCCTATTTGGTTTTTGCGGCATTTTTTACGTTCGAAGCTGTAAGAATTTGGAATACGGAACGAAGCAGGGCTTATTTATTCCTTTTTTTTGTGGCTATTGCCATCTTTATGTTCTTCTTTAAAAGGCGTTTCAGGCGTAAGTTTGAAGACCGTAATAAATAGCTCTAATGCAGGTTGATATTCTTATTATTATCTGTTCCCTTATTCTCTCCGCTTTTTTTTCTGGAATGGAGATTGCCTATGTCTCTTCCAATAAGATCTATATCGAAATTGAAAAAAGGCAAAATGATTTTCTGGCTAAAGTCTTGAAACGACTTACAAGGAAGCCTTCCAAATTCATTGCAACTATGCTGGTGGGTAATAATATTGCCCTGGTGGTTTATGGATTTTTCATGGGAGATCTATTAATGGATTGGCTGTCTGGTATAGAATCGCAAAGCGGGTTAGTGAATTATATTATCACAGATCTCAGCCTGTTTACTCAAACCGTCATATCTACTCTTATCATTTTGTTGACCGCAGAGTTTTTGCCCAAGGTTTTTTTTCAGATCTACGCTAATACCATGTTGAAGTTCTTCGCGGTGCCGGCGTATCTTTTTTACATCGCCTTCAGCTTCATTAGCTCCTTTGTTATCTGGATATCTGATATTATCCTGAAACGGTTCTTTAAAACGGAGGGAGACGAAGTTCAGTTGGCCTTTAGTAAAGTAGAACTAGGGAACTTTATCAGTGAGCAAATGGAAACTGTCGAGGAACATGAAGAGGTGGATAGTGAGATCCAGATCTTCCAGAACGCACTACAATTTTCAGACATCAAGGCCAGGGAAGTGATGATTCCCAGGACAGAGATCATAGCAGTGGATCAGGGCCAGGATCCTAAAGACCTGATACAGACCTTTACAGAAACAGGTTTGTCCAAGATCCTTGTTTACAACGAAACCATAGACGACATCATCGGTTATGTGCACTCTTTTGAATTGTTCAAAAAACCGAAGTCCATTAAATCCATTTTACTTCCTGTAATTTTCGTGCCTGAGACCATGTGGATCAAGGATGTGTTGAACATCCTGATCAAAAAACGGAAAAGTATAGCGGTTGTCATTGATGAGTACGGAGGTACCAGTGGAATGATGACGGTGGAAGATATCGTGGAAGAGCTCTTCGGAGAAATTGAGGACGAACATGATTCTGCTATCCTTATAGAAGAAAAGCTTGATGACGATCATTTCAAGTTTTCAGCAAGGCTTGAGGTGGATTATTTAAATGAAACCTACCGACTTGACCTTCCGATAGGTGAGAATTATGAGACCTTAAGTGGATTTATTGTAAATCATACTGAGGAGATTCCACAGCCGGATGAAGTGATCCAAATAGAGGACTTTGAGATTAAGATCCTCGAAACTTCCAATACCAAAATCGAATTGGTGGAGCTTAAATTCAAACCAGAGGATTAAAGCTTTTAAAGTTAAGAATTTGCTAATTTTAAATTTTATTATTAGCCTAAAAACCTTATTTTCGCCCCCTATATTTTGATAAATTTTAAATTCAAATGGCAGTATTAAATAAAATCAGACAAAGGTCTGTTTTCTTGATTATTATTATTGCATTGGCCCTGTTTTCTTTTGTTTTGGCGGATGTTATAAGGAATGGCGGTTTTAGTTCACAAAATGCTCAGAATGTTTTAGCCGTAGTGAATGGTGAAGAGATAGATAGAGAGGAGTTTGCCCGTCAGGTTGAAGCTTTGCAAAGAAATATGGGTAGGAATGTTAGTACTACTCAGGCTGTAAACAGAGTTTGGGAGCAAAAACTTCGTGAGGTGATTATCCAGAACGAGATCGATAAGCTTGGAATTAGAGCCGGAGAGGCACAAGTCACCAACCTGGTTAGAACTCAGATGGCCGGAAATCCCAATTTCACCAATGAGGCTGGTATGTTCGACGAGAACAGGTTAAGAGAATATGTGGCCAACCTAAAGGCAACTTCACCTCAGGCTTATCAACAATGGCAGGATTTTACTGCAAATCTTGCGCAATCTGCCAGAGTGAATAATTATTATATGATGGTTGGTGCGGGAGTAGGTGCTACCCTTATTGAAGGGGAGATGGCTTACAGGATGCAAAATGATAATATCAATTTGAAATATGTACAGATCCCTTATTCTTCCATTCCTGATACCGAAGTGGAAGTTTCAAAATCTGAAATCGAAAAATATCTAAAAGAACATCCGGAAAGATTTGAAACTGATGCTGCAAGAAGTATTAGGTATGTGATCTTTGATGAGACTGCTTCAGAAGAAGACAGGTCTCAGGCTAAGGAGGCTTTGATAGCCCTAAAGGGAGAAAGAGTGGAATATAATGCGGCTATCGGCGCTAATGATACCCTTCCTGGATTTGATACCACTTCAAACTATGCTGAGTTCGTAAATAACAATTCAGATATTCCTTTTGAGAATAGATTCAAGTTCAGGAATGATCTTTCAGGAGTTAATGCTGATACTATTTTCAATCTTAATGCAGGAGAGACTTTTGGTCCTTATGAAGAGAATGGTTACTGGAAATTAAGCAAAGTTGTAGAGACCAAAAATATTCCGGATTCTGTTAAGGCAAGTCATATCCTTGTAACTTATACAGGTTCTCAGTTAGGAGTCGAAGCCGATCGTACAAAAGCGGAAGCCAAGCAATTAGCTGATAGTATAGCAAGTGTTGTAAGAAACGATAAATCTAAGTTCAATGAATTGGCTTCAGAATACTCTGCCGATACTTCCAACAAAGAAAACGGTGGTGATCTTGGATATTTTGGACCAGGTACTATGATCCCTGAATTCGAGGATTATGTGTTCGAAAATTCTGTTGGGGAAGTTGGTGTTGTTGAAACTCCACTTGGATATCACGTGATAAAGATAGATGAGCAGACCGAAGCTGAAAGAGCTGTAAAGGTGGCTACTATAGCACGTGAGATCGAAGCTTCTGAAACTACTATGAATGAGCTTTTTAATGAAGTGACTAAATTTGAGATAGCGGCAACCGAAGGAGATTTTGCTCAGGTTGCTGAAGCAGATAATTATGAAGTGCTAACCGTACAGGACGTAAAGGCTCTTGATGAAAATATTCCTGGGGCCGGTGCGCAAAGAAGGGTGATTCAATGGGCATTCGAAGATGGTGTTGGAGCCGGAGATGTTAGAAGATTTGATACTAATAATGGATATATAGTTGCCCAACTTACTTCTAAGTCTGATAAAGGTCTTATGAGTGTTGAGGAAGCTTCTGCCGTGGTAACTCCTATTCTTATGAAGAAGAAAAAGGCTGCCCTTATCAAAGAGAGGCTGAAGGGCAATACGCTGCAGGAAATATCTTCTAATATGGGAGAAAGTGTTCAAACTGCCGATGCCGTTAACATGAGTTCCCCTACTCTTGCTGGAGCGGGTGAGGAGCCGGCTGTAGTTGGTACTGCATTTTCTCTTGAAGAAGGAGAGGTTAGTAAGCCTATTACCGGTGAAAAGGGAGTTTATGTTGTAGAGCTGGTTAGCAAGTTCCAGGCGCCAGCTATGGATTCCTACAGATCCTACGCACAACAGGAAAGTATGGCCAGAAGAGCTCAGGCTACCATGAGGGTATTTGAAGCTCTTAAAAAGAAGGCAGATATTGAAGATAACAGACCTAAATTCTACTAAAAAATAATTTTCTAAAAAAAAGCCTCATCAATCGATGAGGCTTTTTTTTTGATACTTTTTTTACCTTGTTCTATAAAATTATTTCAGAATAGTCAAAAAGGGTTTGATGTCCCCTGGTTCGGAAATAGTTCTTTTCTTCTTCGCCACCAGTGGCCAGGACAAAATCTCCTCCCCAGCCTCCAAGGCTTTTTATCAGCCCTGAATAATCAGGAAATAATTGAGCTTTGATCTTCTTAAGGTTTATAGCCTTCGAAATAATGGCTTCGTGCGCTTCTAACAGTAATTTAAACTCTTCCAGATTCTCACAACTTAGTATTTGTTCTGTGATCCCTGAGATCTTTTCTGTAAATCCTTTTATCTTCTTCCGCGGTTGATTTTTGTAATGAGCGATAGCCTCCCGGCTATTTTGTTTTCGATTGAGATAAACAAAAAATAGTTGATCCTTAAAGGAAGGATTGAAATCTGCTGCAAATACAGCTGGTCCGTTTGGAGTTCTTTGGTAGGTGATAGGATTATTGTTCATTGCAGCCGCAATATCATAACCACTGCCTCCAAAAGTGTTTTCCTGGAGTTCAAATGCATCGATGTTCAACCACTGGGCAATATTATTGATAAGGCTTGAGGAGGTACCCAGGCCCCATTTCCTGTCGAAATCCATCCTGGTGGTTATTTTGAGGCCTCCTTTAAGGCTACCGGGATACTTATGACTAATAAAATTGAATATTTGCTCAAGCCTTTTGGCTATTTCCTTGATTTCGGAATCTTTTTGTTGGGCCTTATTTAATCGAGCCACAAATTTACCGTCTGACTTTTCAAACTTTCCACTGAACCAAATCTGGTTTTTCTCGTCCAGGCTTGTCCAATCCAGGTGGTCGCTCCCTGTTGCCTGTGCCTCCAAAGACTGACTTCTTTTTAGGGGCAACGCTAGGGATTTAGCACCGTCCAATACAGCATATTCGCCTGTTAATAATAATTTGGCATTACTTTTAAAAATCTGCATTAAGATCTTAGTTTTTCCAATTGTTCTATAACGCTGCTATGGGTAATTGTATGATGGGTGAAGAATTCTGTAAGTTCTTCTTTTTCACTTTCAGTAGCTTGATGCTGATTTAAAATATTCATCAAATGCATCTTCATATGGCCTTGTTGTATTCCAGTCGTGATCAAAGATCTTAAGGCCGCAAAATTCTGGGCCAGTCCGGCAACCGCGGTGATCTTCATAAGCTCATTTGCTGATGGTTTCTGAAGAATATCCAGATTTAATTTCACAAGAGGGTGTAATGCTGTTAACCCACCTACTGTGCCCAGTGCAAGAGGGATCTCTATCCAGAACTTGAAGACACCATCTTCAATACTTGCATGAGTAAGACTAGTATATTTACCGTCTTTCGCTGCGTAAGCATGGACTCCTGCTTCAACTGCCCTAAAATCATTTCCTGTGGCAAGGACCACGGCATCAATACCATTCATGACTCCCTTATTGTGGGTTACTGCACGATAAGGTTCGATTTCAGCGATCTTTACAGCCTGAACAAATTTTTCAGCAAACTCCTCACCACTCATTTTCTTATCTTCACTGAGTTGTGAGACTGGACAGGAAACTTCTGCTCTCACGATACACTCAGGAACATAATTGGAGAGAATGCTCATGATCACCTTTAATTTCTCATATTCATCAAAACCTCTCCATTTGCTGGCATGATCTTCCAGGACTTCTGCAAATTTTTCAAGGCAGGAGTTAATAAAATTAGCTCCCATACTATCTCTTGTATCGAAATTAACAAATAGCTGATAGTAATTATCAAGTTGCTTTGTTTTGTTCAACAGGCTTATATCAAGAACTCCTCCGCCTCGCTTCTCCATATTTCGGGTTATGGGCTTTACAGCTTGAAGAAGTTCTGTTTTTATCTCCTCAAAGAAAGATCTTAACTTTTTTTCTTCTCCTTCGAATAGGAAATGTACCTGACCGATTTTTTTAGTGTTTAATACCTCTGCTTTAAAACCTCCTCGTTCGCTCCAGAATTTGGCAGCTTTGCTCGCTGCTGCAACGACTGAACTTTCTTCTATGGCCATAGGGAGGGTGTAATAGTTCCCGTTAATCAGGAAATTAGGTGCCAAACCCATAGGAAGATAAAAGTTGGTTACCGTATTCTCTATGAATTCATCATGTAACTGCTGTAGCTTTTTATCATCATTCCAGTATTGTTTTATTACTGAAACCGCTGATGGGTTTTCCTGCAGGTAATGATCTGCCAGCCAGTTTATTTTTTCATCTTTAGATAGTCTGGAAAATCCACTAATGGGTTTGCTCATCATTTTCTAATTTCAGATGGCCAAAGATACAATTCCTATTAATTAGATATCCATAAAGTAAGCTTATGAAATTGACAGAAATCCTTTCCTTTTTAACATATTGTTAGTATTTAACAGTCTTTCATTACTATTTTTTGACTAATTTTTAGTAAACTTGGCGATCATTAAACATTCTTAAATTTATATGAAATTCCCCAAGATACTGGTTGCATTCATCTTCGCAACTTCTTCTGTGCTCCTTGCGCAAAATAAAAAAATAAGCCTCGAAGAAATATGGAGTGGTACCTTTCAGCAACAGACGCTTCGATCCCTTCAATCTCTAAATAACGGTAAAGAATACGTAGTTCTTAACCGGGATTCTAACGGAACCCGAATCGATGTCTACAGTTATAAAACCGGAGAAAAAACCCGTACGCTTTTGAGTAGTGCCGATCTCGACGGAATCGATTCATTTCAGAACTTTCAATTCAGTAAAGACGAAAAGAAGATCTTACTCTCCACCGAGGTGGAAAGGATATACCGAAGATCCTCAAGGGAAATTTATCATGTTTACGATGTAGAAACTAAAGAGCTTTTGAAGGTAAGTGAAAAAAAGTTGCAGGAAGCCTCTTTTTCACCCGATGCTTCAAAACTGGCCTATGTCCTTGATAATAACATTTATATTCTTGATCTGGAATCGGGAATTGAAACACGGGTCACAAGCGATGGAGAGATCAATAGCATCATAAATGGAATCACAGATTGGGTTTATGAAGAAGAATTTTCATTTGTGAAAGCTTTTGCCTGGAACCCAACAGGAGAAAAGATCGCTTATCTTAAATTTGATGAGACCGACGTACCGGAGTTCTCTATGGATCTTTTTGGAAAAGACCTTTATCCAACCCAGCAGGTTTTTAAATACCCAAAAGCCGGAGAATCTAATTCCGAAGTAAGCTTACACATGTACAATCTGGAAACAGAAATTTCTTCAGAAATAAATCTGGGAGATTATAGCGATTTTTATATTCCAAGGATCAAATGGACAACCAATCCGAATTTCCTGAGTGTACAGGTTCTTAACAGGCATCAGAACAATTTGGACCTTATCTTCGTAAATGCAATGGATAATTCGGTTAAGGTGGTTCTTAATGAAACCGATAAGGCTTACGTCGATATTACCGATAATTTAACTTTCCTTGCCGACAATAGTTTTATCTGGACCAGCGAGAAAGACGGGTGGAACCATATTTATCATTATTCAGAAGATGGTGAGCCGATATTGCAGCTAACGAAAGGTACTTGGGAAGTGACTAACTACTATGGTTTTGACCCAAAATCCAAGAAAATATTTTACCAAAGTACTGAAAATGGAAGTACGAACAGAGATGTTTATTCCATTGGCCTGAATGGGAAAAGGAAAAAGCGACTTACTGAAAGGGTCGGAATGAATTCTGCGGATTTCAGTGCAGACTTTACCTATTTCATTAATTCGTATACCAGCGTTGAAACTCCTATAGTTTACACCCTGAATTCAGCCAAAGACGGTAAGGTAGTTCGGGAGATACTGAACAATAAGGAGCTTCTTTCCAAAGTGGAGGCCTATGAGTTTGCTCCTAAAGAAATTTCTACGATCTGGATCAATGGGAATGAACTAAATATGTGGATGATCAAACCTTCAGATTTCGATCCAAATAAAGAATATCCACTTTTGATGTTTCAGTATTCAGGTCCTGGATCACAACAGGTTTCGAATTCCTATTTCGGGACTAACGATTACTGGTACCAGTTGCTGGCCAATAAAGGGTTTATTATCGCTTGTGTAGATGGGCGCGGAACGGGATATAAAGGAGCCGATTTCAAGAAGGTAACCTATCAGGAATTAGGAAAATATGAAGTTGAGGACCAGATATCGGCCGCGAAAGAACTTGGATCAAGAAACTACATAGACGAAGACAGGATAGGGATCTGGGGATGGAGTTATGGAGGATTCATGGCTTCGAACGCCATTCTTAAAGGGAATGAGGTCTTTTCCGCTGCCATTGCAGTTGCTCCTGTTACCAGCTGGAGATTTTATGATACGGTCTATACCGAAAGATATATGCGAACTCCCCAAGAGAATCCAACAGGCTACGATGAAAACTCTCCACTTAACCATGTCGAGAAATTAAAGGGAGATTATCTTCTAATCCATGGAGGTGGAGACGATAATGTACATTTACAGAATACCATGAGAATGGTGGAAGAACTGGTTCAGGCCAATAAGCAGTTCCAGTGGGCTATATATCCTGATAAAAATCATGGAATCTACGGTGGTAATACAAGATTACATCTTTATACCATGATGACCGATTTCTTGGTTGAAAATCTTCTTAACAAGGAGGATATTGAACCTGTAAAACCTTAATTAAATAAATTCAAAAACAACAAATAAAAATAAATGGCTACAAGAGACGAACGTGTTAAACAAAAAGAGCTTTTTGGGCATCCTGTAGGGCTTTACATTCTTTTCTTTACTGAAATGTGGGAGCGTTTTTCCTATTACGGAATGCGTGCTATCCTAGTCTTATATCTCGTTAGTGCGACTACCGAAGGGAATGCCGGACTGGGATGGACCCAGGCTGAAGCTCTGGCCTTGTACGGCTGGTATACTATGTTGGTTTATGTCGCCTCTATTCCAGGTGGGATTTTAGCCGATAAGGTCTTTGGTCAGAAGAAGGCTGTGTTATTAGGAGGGATTGTACTCGTCGCTGGTCATGGGATCCTTGCTGTTGAAGAAATGTGGGCCTTCTATTCGGGTCTGGCTCTTATCATTATTGGAGTTGGGTTTCTAAAGCCCAATATTTCAACAATGGTTGGGGGACTTTATAAAGAAGGGGATATCCGTAGAGATAAAGGATTTACGATTTTTTATATAGGGATAAACTTAGGAGCCTTTTTGTCAAGTCTTATTGTAGGTTATGTAGGAGAGAATATCGGCTGGCATTATGGTTTCGGACTTGCAGGTATTGCAATGGCTCTTGGATTGATTGTATATCTGGCCGGTCAGAAACATCTAAAGAATGTCGGGAACCTTCTTTCTAAAGTAGAAAGAGATGAAGGAGCTTCTCTTGCAAATCTTTTTCAGGATCTTATGAAATCACCTTTACAATTGGTGATCTCTCTAATACTTCTTGGAGCTTCGTTCGTTGGAATGTTTACTATAGGAATAGGCTACGGACTTTTATTCATATTCCTTACTCTTGTAATCTCGATGATGATGATGGTGTACAAGGATCTTACTACCAAAGTGATGAAAGATCGTTATGTGGTAATGCTGTTATCCTTTATCCTGGTTATCGTTTTCTGGGGAGCCTTCGAACAGGCTGGTGGTTTAATGAATATCTATGCGCTTGATAATACCGATAGATCTTTGCCATTCAGTCTTCCCTTAATAGGGGATGAGGTTCCGGCCTCCTGGTTTCAGTCCCTAAATGCAATGTTTATCATCATCTTCGGGCTTGTGGTTGCTAATTACTGGGCAAAAAGAAAACTTAAGAATAAAGAAGCCTCCTCTATTTTTAAAATGGCTACCGGGGTTATAATAATGGGACTGGGATTTGTCTTTATGGTTTTTGCTGCACTGGAGTTTGAATCTGACGGAGCTTCTGCGATGTACTGGTTAGTACTTGCTTACCTTTTCCATACTATTGGAGAATTATGTTCTTCTCCGGTTGCACTTTCATTCATCACTAAACTGGCACCAGTACGCTATGCATCGTTGATGATGGGGGTCTATTTTGCAGCTACGGGACTAGGAAATAAGGTCGCGGGAGTGGTTGGTGAATTTGCTTCAGAAGCTGGAGACATTGCGATCTTTTCAGGAATAACCATTTTCACTGTTGCTTTCGCAACAATAGTTCTCATAATGCTTAAGCCACTGAAGAGATTGACCCATGGAGCAGAGGATAACGAAAGAGAAATGCTGGAACAGGAAAATTATGAGCTTGCAGATACAGAAGTGCAATAATAACTAATATTTTCGGCCATGGATATCACCTTATGGATCATGATCATTGGATGGGTTTTCGTGCTCATCTGGGTTCCCTTCATCATTTACACCAATAAGGATACCCATCCTAAAGCACTTTTCGTGCTGTTCTTTGCCGAAATGTGGGAACGCTTTTCCTATTACGGAATGCGGGCCTTGCTAGTGCTTTATATGACCAAGGTTTTGTTCATAGATCTGGCTCAAAATGTCGCAGAAACCCAGGCTTATGGAATTTATGGATCCTATACGGCGATGGTTTATCTTTTTCCGGTCCTGGGAGGTCTCGTGGCCGATCAGCTCTTAGGCTTCAGGAAAACGATTATCTGGGGTGGCTTGTTAATGTCTTTGGGACATTTTACCCTTGCATTGCAGGGATTCGAGAATTTGGAAGGTAATATGCCTTTCTTCTTTTCCGCCCTGGCGCTTATAATTGTGGGGAATGGATTTTTCAAGCCAAACATCAGCTCTTTTTTAGGAACATTTTACGATCCCAATGATGCACGGAAAGATGGAGCCTTTTCCATTTTTTATATGGGTGTTAATATAGGAGCATTCTTATCTACCCTAACCTGTGGATATGTTGGTCAGCAAATAAACTGGCATTATGGTTTCGGTCTTGCGGGTATTGGGATGTTACTTGGATTGATCGTATTCTATATTTTTTCCAGATCGAGTACTAGTTTTGAAGGTAAGGGACTGCCTCCGGATGAAGTCCAGAGTGGAGAAAAGAAATTTCTGGGAATGAGGCCGGATATAGGCGTTTATATTCTTTCCCTTATTGCCGTTCCTATTTGCGCTTATATGCTCGATCTTGACGAAGTAATGTCTTGGGCATTAATCGTGATATCCTTACTTATTGTGGGATATCTTCTTTATGAGGCTTTGACCATAAAGGACAGGGTTGCGGGTCAAAGGTTGCTTGTCGTCGTGGTATTGTTTTTCTTTCACGCAGTATTCTGGGCACTTTTTGAACAGGCCGGTGGAAGCTTAACCATTTTCACCGATAAGAATGTGGATCGTTTTGTTGGCGGAACCGAAATCCCTGCATCCATCTTCCAGAGCCTTAATCCGCTTTATATCATGCTGCTCGCACCGCTGTTTTCATGGATATGGTTAAAGCTGAATAAAAGTGGAAATGAGCCGAGCACTCCTATGAAATTCGTTCTCGGGCTCGCACAATTGGCACTGGGGTTCGCTGTAATCGTTCTAGGAGCGAAATACTTTGCTTCAGGAGATGGTTTGGTGCCAATCATCTTTTTGGCGCTTATGTATCTTCTACACACTACAGGAGAACTTTCCCTTTCTCCAATTGGATTGTCCATGGTGACTAAATTATCGCCGGGAAAAATCGTGGGATTTGTTATGGGAGCATGGTTCTTATCTATAGCACTGGCCAATAAGATGGCAGGTATTATAGGAACATTAACTACGAACGAAGAGGTTACAGAGGATACCCCCGCGGAGATAACTCTTGAAATCTTTTCCGAGACCTATTTTATCTGGGGTGTTTGTGTTGTTGGTGCATCTGCTTTACTTTTGTTATTGCTCGTGCCTTTACTTAGAAAGTGGATGCATGGCATTCACTAATTTTTAGGAACGCTTTTTGATTCCAAAATTGTAAAATAATATTATGAAGAATTTTTTCCTTTTGATATTCACTTTTATTCTTGCCGGCAATATCGTTCACGCACAGGAGATCAAATGGATGAGTATGAATGATGCACTGGAGGCCCAAAAGGAGAATCCTAAGAAGATCTTTGTGGATGCTTATACAACCTGGTGCGGCCCCTGTAAATTATTAGATAGAAATACTTTTGCAAACAAAGATGTCGCCAGTTATATCAATGAGCATTATTATGCCGTTAAATTCAATGCAGAAGGAAACGAAGTAATAAATTATAAGGATAAAGTTTTTAAAAATCCTCAATTCGATCCCGAAAAAACAGGCAGAAATAGTGTACACCAATTTGCTATGGCGATGGGTGTGACAGCATATCCAACCATGGTGTTTTTTGATGAAAAGGGGAAGATGCTTTCTCCATTGAAGGGTTATTTGACTCCGGAGAAAATTGAAATCTTCCTGAAGATTTTTGCCACAGACGATTATAAGAAGGTAAAAACAGAGGAAGAATGGCAAAAATATCAAGAAGAATTTAAAGGAACTTTTTCGAGTTAGAACTAAGAGAATTAAAAATATAGGCTCCCTTTTCACCAGTGTAGTGAAAAGGGATTTTTTTATTCCCGCAAGTTAGTTTCCAGGCTTTGATATAAGAAGGATAATTAGTTCCGTTAGCGACAATATACGACGGTTTAGTTACAGCTATCAATCGTTCCAGATTTATCTTGGGAGAGTTGTTCAGCAGGATTATGTCAGGTTGCAGGCCTTTTATATCATAAATAGAACTGCTGTCCACTACCAGAATTTTCAGGTCCTGTAAATGAATAAGGTTCAGGCTGTCTTCTAATAAATTTTCGATCCTTCTTTCTCTCATGTAGTCTGCTAAAATATTTTTTGAAGGAAGATTATTTAAGATCTTTAGCTCGTTACGGGATTTGATTCCGATGGCATTGGTCCTACCATGAAATATAATTCCCTCATAGGTCGGAACTTGATAATACTCATAAATATGGGAGATCTGAAAAAATATTATACTGGTTAAAAGAATGCTGATCTTCCTGAAAGTAATTTTATTCAAGCAGATTAATATACAAATCAAGATCAGGTAGGAAACAAATAAATGGAGAAGTGAAAAGGGAATATCCTTAAAGATAAATTCTTCGTAACCTGCGATCTCTTCTACGATAAGATTTAGAAGGTTCAAAAGAAATTCGAAAAAATTGGATATAAAAGCAGGCAGGATTCCTGCAGTTGCCATAAAAATGATCAGTATGCCGCCTATAACTATAATCCCTAAAAGCGGAAGGATAATAAGGTTGGAAACCAGGAATAAACCCGGAAATTGATGAAAATAATATAGGCTCAATGGTAAAATGCTGACCTGTGCCGCGATACTTACCGAGATAAGTTGATGGAAATATTTAATAAACTTATTCTTGGGATTAAATAAATTGCCAATTAGTGGATGTAGTAAGATGATTCCGAGCACTGCAAGATAGCTCAACTGGAATCCAACCTGAAAAAGGTAATAGGGATTGATTAGCACCAGGAAGAAAAAAGAAAGAAACAGACTGTTCAAGGTACTGGTCTTCCTTTTTAGCTGAATGCCTACTGCCAGGAAAGAAAACATCGTAACCGCTCTTACAACAGATGGACTAAAGCCAGTGATCATTGCAAAGGCCCACAGAAGAAAAATGAGTGCTAAGCTCTTTAAGAATTTGCCATGCTTAAAAGTTTCCAAAGGTTTTAATAGGAAGTTTAGTAATAACAATATAATTCCTATGTGCAACCCGGAAATAGCCAGGATATGAATAGCTCCTGCAGCTGCATATTTATTAATAAGCTCGTCGCTAAGATCTCTTCTTTGACCCAGGATGAGAGCTTGGAATACGGCAAACTCATCGCTGGAGAACTGGTTCTCTTTTAATTTCGAGATCATTTTTTCTCTTAATGAATTTGCGATGCTTAGCAATGAATTTTCAAAATCTCTAATAATGATTATTTCACTAGGGGAAAGGTTTATCTGCTTTTCTACTTTCAGATTACTCATGTAGGCCTTATAATCGAATTGAAAGGGATTTTTCGGACTTTCTATTTCCTGTACCTCAAAGGGGATCAATAACCGGTTTCCGGGTTCATAACTTTCTTTATGGCTGTCTTTTTTGATATTGAGTAGCAATTTACCTCTAACGCCAATAGGCTTTTTATCTTCAGGAAGCACACGGGAAACCTCAAAAATAAATCTGTTGTTAAAGGAATTAGGCTTCAATTCTTCCAGGATCCTTCCCTCCAGAAGACTTCCTGAAGTGATATCAGCAGAAGTATTAATCAGGTGTTTATCCTGATTTATGGGATTGGCGAAATATCCCGAATTAAAACCAAGAAGAAATATAGAACTAAAAAATACAAGACCATTTAACTGACCGGGAAACAGCTTTTTTCGAGTATTGAAGAAAGCTATTAAAAAGCCAAGAAAGAAAAGGAGGTCAAAAATAACCAGATAATCCTTTTTCAATGGCAAAAAGAAAGAGGCTAGTATTCCTAAAACGAGATAAAATGATAATCTCAGGAAGATAAAATCATAATTTTTCAACCGGGAAAATTAATTGATTGAAGATAGGGAAAAAATCAGATCACCCTTCTGGCCATCACAAAGTTATTTTGCCAGTAAGTTTCTGATAGTGAAGAGATAATAACTCCGCGTGAAGAAGAGGAATGAATAAAATAAACACCTTTATCATTTACCTTCACCACGATACCGACATGATTAATCACCTTTCTATTCTTATTGGTTTCGAAAAATAAAAGATCCCCGGGAGCAACTTCATTCAAAAAAAGCCTTATTCCTTCAAGTGACATTGCTCTGGAATTTCTCGGTAAAGAAATCCCCTGTTCAAGAAAAGAAATATAAACCAGACCACTGCAGTCCATACCTTTACTGTTGGTTCCTCCATATTTATATCTGGTTCCTTCGAAACCTTGGGCTGTTTCAATTATTTTAAAGGCGATATGGTTTTCAGACTCTGTTGATGGAGTATGATTAGAAGGAGTACTGGATTCAGATTTACTTTCACTTTTAGTAGTAATGACCCTGGATCTGGAAGATCCGCAGGAAGATAAAAGGAGTAACCCTGCCAGGCTAATAGTTATTTTGAAAAGTAGGATTTTTTTCATCCAGGATACTAATCATTTAACCTTGAATAAATAAGTTCTGCTGTTTTTTTACTGGCTCCTTTGCCGCCTAACTTTTGTTCAAGCTCAAAATAGTCATTAAAGATTTGATTCCTTTTATCTTTTTGAAGGATCTTTTCTAATTCTTTCTTTAGATTATTTCTATTGAATTCGCTTTGTATGAGTTCTTTTACCACTTCTCTATCCATTATCAAATTGACCAGGGAAATATAATTCAGGTTGATGATCCTTTTCGCGATTTGGTAGGAAATAGTGCTTCCCTTATAGCAGACGACCTCTGGTACTTTGAAGAGGGCGGTTTCCAGAGTTGCCGTGCCCGAAGTAACGAGAGCTGCATAAGCAATGCTTAATACATCGTAGGTTCTGTTCATAATTAGGTTAACATTGGACTTCTTGATGTAATTGTGATAAAATGCTTCATCCTGACTCGGAGCTCCGGCTATAATAAACTGGTAATCCTTGAAGTCTTCTGTAATCTGAAGCATTACCTCAAGCATCTTTTCTATTTCCTGCTTCCTGCTTCCAGGCAATAATGCTATAACCGGTCTATCGTCCAGGTCATATTTCTTTCTGAATTCCTCCTCATTTAATGCAGGTCTGCTCTCTATTGCATCAAGTAAGGGATGGCCAACAAAATGGACAGGGAAATCATGTTTTTTGGAATAGAAATCTTTTTCGAAGGGGAGTATAACGAACATTTCATCTACGTCCCTTTTTATCTTTTTAATTCGGTTCTCTTTCCAGGCCCATATCTGAGGAGAGATATAATAGAATGTTTTGTATTTTTCTTTCCTGGCCCATTCTGCTATCCTCATATTAAAGCCGGGGTAATCAATAAAAATCAATACGTCTGGAGCGTAATCCTTTATATCCTGCTTACAGAGTTTAATATTCTTGAAAATAGTTCTGAGGTTCATCAATACCTCAGAAAAGCCCATAAAAGCAAGTTCTTTATAATGTTTTACCATTTTTCCGCCCTGAGCTTGCATAAGATCTCCACCCCAAAAACGAAAATTGGAATTGGTATCAACCTTTTTAAGTTCTTTCATTAAATTGGATGCATGTAGATCTCCCGACGCTTCTCCTGCTATGATGTAATACTTCATTTAAAGGAATTTATAAATGGCAACAGCTATCGCAGTGCAAATGGTGGCTAAAAGAACACCGCGTGCATGGTAATTCTGTTTCTTTTTTAAAAAGACGAAAAAAGGCAGGAAATTGAAAACCGCTCCTAGAGCGATTATTTTACCTATGTAGCCATTGGTAACGGCGTCATTTAGGGTTCTGTCTATACCCGCTTCAGAAAAAATCGTAATATACAGCAGAACGCCTGCAATATTTGCGGCAATGCCGGTAATGAACCCTGTAAAAATATTCTGTTTAATCATTTAAAGGCCAGCTGCTTAATTCGTGAATAAAATAGTGGGCGGTAAGATCAAACTGCACAGGAACCACAGAAACATATCCTTGTTCAAGGGCTTTTTCGTCTGTATCTTCTCCATCATCCTTATTGACGAATTTTCCGGTTAACCAGTAATATTCCCTACCCTGTGGATTAGTTCTCTTGTCAAATTCTTCTTCCCACTGGGCATTTGCCTGTCTGCAAATTTTTATACCTTTTATATCGTTTTCCTTCAATTTAGGAAAATTCACATTCAGAACCACACCTTTTGGTAAACCGTTTCTAAGAACATTTTTTGTGATCGCTTTTACATATTTCCGAGTAGGTTCAAAATCGGCGTTCAGGGAATAGTCAAGGAGTGAAAAGCCAATTGCAGGAATACCTTCTATACCCGCTTCCACAGCTGCGCTCATGGTCCCGGAATAAATAACATTTATGGATGAATTAGATCCATGATTTATACCGCTAACGCACAGATCAGGCTTCCGGTCTAATATTTCCTGGGTTGCTATTTTCACGCAATCCGCGGGAGTACCGGAACAGCTATATTCTTTATGTTTATAATTTTCTTTTATTGTTACCTGCTCACAAAATAGGGTGTCACTTATGGTTATCGCATGTCCCATTCCGCTCTGGGGACTATCTGGTGCTACCACCACCACATCACCAAGTTCTTTCATGATCTCTACCAGGGTACGTATTCCCGGGGCTGTAATTCCGTCATCGTTAGTTACCAGGATAAGCGGTTTTTCCTTTTTCATTCAGATTTTTTTTGGTTCTGCTAAAATAAGAATTTAAATAAGGAAAGCTTATATTAGTGGTTTAGCAAAATAATGTGATGTAGGTCACTTATTGGCACAGTTTTTACTATACTTATGGTAACCAAACAATGACGAAATTAAAGAGAGTTATGAAAAGGAATTTTAAATTATTTGCGGTGGTCCTTTTAATGGCTGCTGCCTCCTGTAGTTTTACTACCAAGGAATTCAATGATCCCAATAAGGATAAACTGCTTATAGATCTTATAACCTACGTATTGAATCAAGGGCATTACGATGCCAAAGAAATAAATGATGATTTTTCAGCTAATGTTTATGAGGATTATCTTGAAAGCCTTGATCCTTCAAAAAGATTCTTATATGCTCAAGATATTAAAGAATTCGATGCCTATAAGGATAAAATAGACGATCAGATAAAAGATAAGAATATCGAGTTCTTTGATCTTACTTACGATCGGCTGAATAAAAGAATGGCCGAGGCAAAATCTGTTTACAAAGAAATTCTTGCCCAACCTTTCGATTTTACGGAGGATGAAAAGATCATGACCAATTATGAGAATCTCGAGTATGTTTCTTCAAAAGAGGAAATGAAAAAGCGCTGGAAAGAACAATTAAAATTTAATACTCTTGTGAACTATTATGATATGAAGCAGGAGGAAAAGCGTAAAAAGGAGAATGATAACTCTTATACGATGAAAACTGATGCTGAACTTGAAGCAAAGGCCAGAGAAACAACACGGGAAAACATCGAAAGATATTTTGACTTTACAGATGATCTTGAAAGAAGGGATTATTTTTCAGTATATATCAATGCTATAGTAGAAGAATTCGACCCACATACCTTTTATTTTGCTCCACAAGACAAAGACCGTTTCGATATTGCAATGTCCGGTAAACTGGAAGGGATTGGCGCAAGATTAGTAAAAGACAGTGACGATATAACAATCACTGAAGTAATTTCGGGTGGTCCTGCCTGGAGAAGTGATCAACTTAGCGAAGGCGACGTGATCCTTAAGGTGAAGCAGGAAGATGAAGAAGAAGCTGTAAGTATCGTTGGGATGCGACTTGATGATGCCGTAGACCTGATAAAGGGGCCAAAGGACACTAAAGTTACCTTAACCGTTCGAAAGAAAGTAATGGGGAACATTGAGGATATTACCCTTACCCGTGACGTTATCGAAATTGAGGAGACCTATGCTAAAACTTCCCTGGTAGAGAAAGAAGGCAGAAGATACGGAGTAATAAATCTTCCTAAGTTTTATTTCGATATGCAGGATTACGAAAAACGTAATGCAGCATCTGATATTAAAGAGGATATTATTCGCCTGAAGAAAGAGGGAATGGAAGGTTTAGTTCTTGACCTTAGAAACAATGGTGGAGGTTCTCTAAAAACTGTAGTGGATATAGCCGGTATGTTCATTGAAAAAGGTCCAATTGTTCAGGTGAAATCTAATGGTCAGCGCAAAGAGGTTTTAAAGGATGAAGATCCTCAGGTACTATGGGACGGTCCGTTAGTAATTCTTGTGAATGAACTGTCGGCCTCAGCTTCTGAGATCCTTGCTGCAGCAATGCAGGATTATAAAAGAGCGGTTGTTATAGGAAGCAAACAAACCTATGGTAAGGGAACTGTTCAGAATGTCATTGATCTAAACCGATGGTTAAGAAATAATGATCTGGGCGATATGGGCGCACTTAAGATAACGACCCAAAAATTCTATCGGGTTAACGGTGGTTCTACCCAGCTAGAAGGTGTGAAGAGTGATGTAGTGGTTCCAGATCGTTATAGCTTTGTGGATATTGGTGAAAAAGATCAGGAGAATCCACTGCCATGGGATAAAATCGATGCGGCTTCTTACGATATCTGGGACGGTTACGTAGGATATGAGGAGGCTATTGAAAACAGTAAGAAAAGAATGGCTGAGAATCCTCAATTGAAGCTTATTGAAGAGAACGCGAGATGGGTGAAATCTCAAAGTGAGGAAAGTAGCTATCCCTTGAATTATGCTGAATACGCAGCGGAAGCTGAAAGAGATAAAGAAAAAGCAAAGGAATTCGATGCGATAAAAGATTATAAAACAGATCTTACCTATCAATCACTTCCTTATGAAAAAGAACTGTTTGCCAACGATACCATTCTGAAAGAAAAAAGGGAAAGATGGTATGAGAGCCTAAGCAAGGATGTTTATATGGAAGAAGCAATAAACTTGCTATCCGACATGAAGATGAATAACATCACTCGCAATAAACTCGCCGATGTAGACAGAAAAGAAAAGATCAAAAACTAAATTTATATTATAAAATTTCAAACCCGGGAAGCTCTTCCGGGTTTTTTTATTTCCTAATTTATGAAAAGAAAATACATCTATCCTGTCATTATTCTACTGGTAGCAGCTTTGCTAATGCTGGCAGATAAATGTTCTTAGAAGGATAATCGCTCAGAATCCAGCTTAATAAAGATAAACAGTAGAATAGTAAAGCCCCATAGGCCAGATCCGCCATAACTGAAGAATGGCAGAGGAATACCTACGGTTGGGAATACGCCTATCACCATTCCAATATTTACCAGAAAATGAATGAATAGAATTCCAATCACGGAATAACCGTATACCCTGTTAAATTGAGAACGCTGTCTTTCTGCAAGATGGATTAGCCTAACAAGGAGGATGACGAAAAGTATGATCACTCCGGCGCTACCGGCAAATCCCCATTCTTCACCCACTGTGCTAAAGATATAATCGGTGTGCTGTTCCGGGACGAAATGCCCTTTGGTCTGAGTTCCTTCAGTCCATCCTTTCCCGAGCCATCCACCGCTTCCAATGGCAATTTCACTTTGGTTGGTATTGTAGCCAATACCTCTTGAGTCTACTTCCTTCCCAAGAACAATGTTAAAGCGATCTCTGTGACGCTGCTCAAAAACATTTTCAAAAATATAATTTACGGAAAAGCTTAGGGCGATGGCACATACTGCAAATAGGCTAATCAAGATCCTACCCGGGCGCCTTTTTCGCTTTTTAAAGAATAGTAATAATCCAATTAGCAGTACTGCCGCGCTAACCCATAAGGGTCCGATAAGCAATGTGAATACAAATACGGCTACTCCGGATAAGCCTGTGACAAGATAAAATCCTGAGAGTCCCTCACGGTATAATGGAAAGAAAAAGGCTGCATAGACCAGTGCACTTCCCGGATCCGGCTGGGGGACTATAAGAATAGCCGGTAAGGCTATTATTAGAAACGCCTGGACCTGATGGCTTAGTTTCCTGATATTGGTCTGGATATCGCTAAGATATTTGGCTAAAGCCAGTGCGGTAGCAAATTTGGCAAATTCGGAAGGTTGGATTCCGAAACTTCCAAAGGAATACCAAGAAGTCGCCCCAGAAATTGTTTTTCCAAAAACAAACAGTCCGGCAAGCGAGAGCAAGGAAATAATATAAATAACACTCGAGAAGCGTTGGTAAAACTTTGCTTCTATGGACAGGACTATGATGATTAGAAATATACTTAATCCAATAAAAAGTGCTTGTTTCCCATATGGCTGATCCAGGTCGAAAAAGGAACCTGGCTCGCTTCCCAATGATGCTGAGTAAATATTGGCCCAGCCAAAACAAATCAAAATGAGGTAAACAAAGATTGTGATCCAGTCGAATCCTGCGCTGCTTCTGCTCATTTACTTACTGGTTAATAATAAATGGTTCTCCGCTCAGGGGTTTGGCATATTCGTTTTCAAGGCTGTGACTCAAAATCCAGTCTTCCATATCGGTTCTTGTAATAGTGCCTTTTAGATATTTTTCGATCATTAAACTAGCGATCCGCCCTGCATACCGGCTTCCCCAGTAACCGTTCTCTACAAACACAGCGATCGCGATCTTGGGATCATCGACCGGTGCGAAAGCGACAAAAATAGAATGGTCGGTGAGTTGTACTCTCTTTCCGTCAATTTTAGTAAAATTTTCTGCGGTTCCTGTTTTTCCGGCTATTTCGATTCCCGGGATGCGGAGGGTGGAGGCAGTACCATTTTTATATACCTCGTGCATTCCCTCTATTACAGGTTCAAAATGTCTTTCCTCGATGCTGGTAAAGTTCTTTTTGGTGAACTTTTCCTCTTTAATTGGGGTTCCATCTATCTTTTTCAGGATATGAGGGGTATGATACCAGCCTTTATTCCCAATTGTAGCAGCCATATTTGCCAACTGTATTGGCGTCATAAGTACTTCTCCCTGACCTATTGCGTTGGATAGTGTCGCCGTGGCGTACCATTTATAGGTCGGATAGTCATAAATGGCATTGTAGTAATCTGAATCCGGTATCTTTCCAGGTCTGCCGGTACTAAGATCAGATCCAAGGTAGTCACCCAATCCAAAGCTTTTTAAATGAGCGTTCCAGGTGTCTATACCTTCCTGTGGCGTAGGATATTTTTCGATTACTCTTCGGTATACATTACAAAAATAGGCGTTACAGGAATTTGCGATCCCAGGGATCATATCCAAAGGGCTTCGGTGAGCATGACAACCGAGTTTTCTTCCTCTTCCGTAGGCATAGCCATGGTTACAGGAAAACCTGTCGTTAGTATCTACCACATCTTCCTGAAGACCTATAAGTGCATTCAGGGTTTTAAAAGGAGATCCCGGAGGATACTCTGCTAACAATCCACGATCATACAAAGGTCTCGCAACCGTGTCGTGATATAATTTGGTGAAATTGGGAGATCTTTTTCTTCCAACAAGATCTGCCGGATCGTAGGTAGGTGCTGTAATTAGCGCTAGAATTTCACCGGTAGCCGGTTCCAGGGCCACAATACCCCCACGCTTATTTTTCATGAGGTCTGTTCCGTAATCCTGGAGCGCGGCATCGATAGTTATGGTAATGTCCTTGCCCTTTTCTGGAAGCGTGTCGTAAATACCTTCCTTATAGGGCCCTATATCCCGGTTGAATCGATCCTTTTGAATATATTTAACCCCTTTTACGCCTCTTAATAATTCTTCGTAGTAGCTTTCAACGCCTGCCCTGCCTATAAGGTCACCAGAAATATAATAAGGGTTTTCATTGATTATCTTTTGGTTTACTTCAGCGATATACCCTAAAACATTTGCACTGTGATCTACCTGGTAGTCTCTAAGCGATCTTTTCTGAATATAAAAGCCTTCGTATTTCCTCATTTTTTCCTGTAGTATTGCATACTCGCTTTTTGTAAGTTGAGGTACGACTACCGAAGGTAACATCGGAGAATAAATACGGGCCTTATCCAATTTGTTTTCGAGTTCCTCACGTGTAAGACTCAATATATTTATGAATTCAGTGGTGTCGAAAGGTTTAAGGTTCCTAGGAATTACCATGACATCATAGGAAGGCTGGTTGGAAACCATTAATTCCCCGTTCCTGTCATAAATATATCCCCTTTGCGGATAGTCGTAAACTACTTTTATCGCGTTATCCTGCGATCTTATGGCAAGAGAAGTGTCTATAACCTGCAGGTAAAATAATCTTCCCAGGAAGATAAGACCTGTGGTAAGAATGGTTATATATAGCAATACCTTTCTCATCTGTATTTCTTGCTAAATAGAGTGAGGCTCAGAAATATGAGGATCACTGTGAAGATACTTGAAAAAAACGTTTTTTTTAGGATGAATAGTATATGGTTTAGACTGAACATTTCCAAGGAAAAAAGAACAAAATGATGGAGAATCACCATCAAGAAAATATAGCTGAACTTTGCTCCGAAAGGCGTTGCCGAAAGCTTGATGTTCTGGTGATCATAACTTATACCAAAGGAAAACCTTAAAAGATACGGGCGCGCGTATGCGGCCACAAGACATGCTGCAGCATTTATACCGCCACTATCCTCAAAAATATCTACACTTAATCCCAGAAGAAAAGAAAGGAAAAGGAATAAACTTTGGTTTCCCGTAAAAGGATACAAAAGAATAAAAAGGACATACAGATATGGATTGATATAGCCTAAAAAATTGATGTTATTCAAGACAAGTACCTGAAGGAAGACAAGTATGAAAAACCGGGATATGTTGATTAGCAGATTACTGTTCACTTTCGTCCAGAGCTTTAATTTCTTCCTTGTTTACATTTTCGATCACGTAAACGTAACCGATATTCGTCATATCATTGAATAACTTGATATTGATGGTATAATAGCTTTCCGATTGATCCAACTTGAAATCCTCGATGCTTCCAATAGGAATCCCCTTGGGGAAAATTAGGGAGCGGCCACCGGTAATTATCGTATCACCTTTTTGGACCGGGGCCTGTCGGGGCACATCGATCAGTTGTACCATATTGGGATCTTTTCCATCCCAGACCAGGCTGCCAAAATGGTTGGTGTTCTTAAGTTGCGCATTGATCCTTGATTTACTGTTTAGGATCGAGATGGCCCTTGAATAATTTTCATTGGTACGATCTACGATCCCAACGATGCCCTGGCTCGTTATCACGCCCTGTTCAGATCGAATACCAGAAGATTCTCCGCGATTAAGGGTTAAAAAATTATCCAGCTTCGAAAAATTATTATTGATGACCCTTGCAGTGCGGAATAAGTAATCTCCTTCGAAAGTAGTACTGTCCAACTGCTTCTCTACAGAAATGCTGTCGTTTATATTGGAGATGATATTTCTTAGCTTATTATTTTCCTCAAGCAGTCTTTGGTTATATTCCTCCAGGTGCAGATAAGTATTTATATCATTGGACCAAGAATAAACAGTGCCTGTTATAGCATTTGCAGAACTAATAAATCTGCTTTTATGGAACGCATGATTCTGAATGGTCAGGAAAATAGAAACAGCAAAAAGGATTAAGAACAATATCGAATTCTTATTCCTGATAAGAAAATTGAAAATCTGCTGCATAAATTAAACTTCTCCTACTTGATCAAAATCCCTTTATAACGATTAAGGGTTTTAAGGGTGATTCCTGTTCCACGTACTACCGCACGTAAAGGATCTTCAGCGATATATACAGGAAGATCTGTCTTCTGGGATAAACGTTTGTCAAGTCCTCTTAACATAGACCCTCCGCCGGCTAGATAGATACCGGTGTTATAAATATCTGCAGCCAGTTCAGGAGGTGTTTGTGACAGCGTCTCCATAACGGCATCTTCGATCCTGAGAATAGATTTGTCTAAGGCTTTTGCGATTTCACGATAAGAGATATTAACCTGTTTTGGTTTTCCGGTAAGTAAATCTCTACCCTGAACACTCATCTCTTCCGGCGGAACTTCAAGGTCTTCGGTTGCCGCACCTATTTGTATCTTTATCTTTTCAGCAGTACGCTCTCCTACATAAAGGTTATGCTGAGTTCGCATGTAGTAAACGATATCGTTCGTGAAAACATCTCCTGCGATCTTTACAGATTTGTCACAGACGATTCCCCCAAGTGCGATAACTGCAATTTCAGTAGTACCACCACCTATGTCTACGATCATGTTTCCTTTTGGTTGCATGATGTCAACTCCGATTCCAATCGCAGCTGCCATAGGTTCGTGTATTAGATATACCTCTTTACCATTAACTCTTTCAGCACTTTCCTTAACAGCTCTCATTTCCACTTCGGTAATTCCTGAAGGTATACAGATGACCATTCTTAAGGCCGGGGTAAATAACTTCTTTTTTAATGCCGGTATCTCTTTGATAAACATGGTGAGCATTTTCTCACTGGCATCAAAATCGGCAATAACCCCATCTTTTAAGGGACGTATCGTTTTGATATTCTCATGTGTTTTTCCCTGCATCATGGCAGCTTCCTTTCCCACGGCGGTTATTTTGCCAGAGGTCCTGTCGCGGGCCACGATTGAAGGGCTGTCTACAACCACTTTATCGTTATGAATAATAAGAGTGTTGGCTGTACCTAAGTCTATTGCAATTTCTTCAATGAGAAAGT
>CAYWAB010000012.1:0-27648 GCA_964456105.1 uncultured Christiangramia sp.
CACTTTGAGACATTTCCTTTAAAGCGAACCAGCATCCTTTACCATAAGCAATTACAGGAATTTCATTCTTAAGGGCATTTATGATCTGCTGCATATACTTCCAGGAGAATTCCTGATAATCACTTGGTTCCAGCAAGCCTCCCCAGGAATCGAACAATTGAACTGCATCCACTCCTGCTTTTACTTTTTCTTTTAAATAAGCAATAGTGGTATCAGTGATTTTTTGCAGAAGTCGGTGTGCGGCAATGGGGTTCATGAAACAGAATCTTTTGGCCTTTTCGAAATTCTTGGAGCCCTGTCCCTGTACCAAATAACATAAAATGGTCCAGGGTGAACCGGCAAAACCTATCAGCGGCACTTCTCCATTCAGTTCCTGTTTGGTAAGTTTAATAGCTTCAAAAACATAATTTAATTCCTCTTTTACGTCTGGAACGATAACTTTTTCCACCTTTTCCGGAGTATTTATTGGATCAGGAATCCAGGGTCCCACGCCCGGTTTCATCTGTACTTCAATCTGCATGGCCTGAGGAACTACTAGGATATCGCTAAAAAGTATTGCGGCATCCGGGCCTATCTGGCGAATTGGCATTACGGTAATTTCTGTAGCGAGTTCTGGTGTCTGGCATCGAGTGAAGAAGTCGTACTTCTCTTTTAACTTCATGAAATCAGGTAAATATCTTCCTGCCTGTCTCATCATCCATACTGGTGGGCGCTCTACCGTTTCTCCTTTTAATGCTCTAAGAAATAGATCGTTCTTTATCATTGATAAATGTTTTAATCAGCTGTTACTGATAATAATACTAATTTTTAAAATAGGTCACTGCTTTAGCGATCACATTTTCTATCCCTGGTTTATTGGCTGTAATCACCTCTTTGAAATATTTTTTTGCTTCAGTTGCTGTAGTTTTCCCGATACAGAAAGCCGGCATGTCGACAATATTTCTAGAGATATAACTTTTTACTGCACTGGGGCTGAAAAATAAAATACCATCAAAATTACCCTGGATCTCATGTTCAATAAGGTCTGTTTCGTAAACCTCAATCTCCTCAAGAGATATAGAATTCTTTCCTAAAATAGAGGGTAACTCATCCCTTCTTTTATTTCCACAAAAGAAAATAAAGCTTTCTTGAGAATAGGATCCAATAATGATCTTTGCGAGCTCTTCAGAATTTTGTCCGGTTTCTGAAACCTTAAAACCAGCCTCTTTGCAAAGCTTCGCAGTCTTATCACCCACGCAGAAATATTTTTTTATCTGCACTTCTTTTTGAAGGATTGCTCTTAAGGAGTTTTTACTGGATATAATGGCATTTTCAACGGGTTGTGATGGTATCTGGAATGTAGTGAAGTTGATTTTAATGGCGTCATATTCTACTAATCCTATTCCGCTATTCAACAAAAGTTCTTTTTGGTTCTTTTGTAATTTTTTAGTGGATAGTACGGTAGCCATCAATTATTTTTTTAGAACATTTTTTATGTTCTTCATCAACTCTTTACCACCTTTTTCAAGAACCTCTTCTGCGCAAATTTTTCCCAGATTTTTAAAACTTTCAGAAGTTACAGATCTTTCAACCTCGATCTTTTCTTTACCGTCCAAACTGAAGAGAGCACCTTTAAAATTGATAATTCCATCCTGAATTTTTGCCAGAGCCCCGATAGGTGCTGTGCATCCTCCTTCGAGCACTTTTAAGAATTCCCTTTCTATATGAACACAAACTTCAGATTCCTTGTGGTTTAAAGCAGTTAAAGCTGTTCTGCAAAATTCATCATTCTCCATGGCAACAATAAGCATTGCTCCCTGTGCCGGAGCCGGGATCATCCAGTTAAGATCTATAAAATTTTCGGGTTTTATCTCGATTCTTTCAAGTCCTGCTGCAGCAAAAATAGCTCCGTTCCAGTTGTTTTCCTCCAGCTTCTTAAGTCGGGTGTTCACGTTTCCCCTTAGATCCACAACATTATGCTGGGGGTATTTATAAAGCCACTGTGCTTTTCGGCGGAGGCTTCCTGTTGCTATTGTGCCCATGGAATTAAGGAAATCGGTTCCTTTGTGAATTAAGATATCCTTATTACTGGCTCGTTTCATCACGGCACCTTCAACGATGCCTTTAGGAAGTGAGGTAGGAACATCCTTCATAGAATGTACCGCGATATCTACTTCCCCTTTGATCATTGCAACATCAAGAGTTTTCGTGAAGATACCTGTGATCCCCATTTCATATAGGGGCTGATCAAGATTTAGATCTCCGGTGGACTTAACAGGGACCAGTCTGGTCTCATACCCCGTTTGTTCGAGTGCTTTTTGAACGGTTTTGGCTTGCCATAGCGCTAATTCACTATCGCGGGTTCCAATTCGAATCACTTTGCTCATTTTCTGAATTCTTCAAGCTGAAAGACTTTTTGAATAAGTTCAAGGCTTTCATCTGTAGTTTCAGAATCCTCTTTTAGATGATTGGCAAAATGTTTCATGATTTTGTGAATAATTCGATTGGTCACAATCTCTGCCTGCTCATCGTTAAAACCTGAGATTTTCTTCCGCTGGAAATCAAGTTCAGCGTCTTTCATCGATTTCAGTTTCTTTTTGAGTGCCTTTATAGTAGGAGCAAATTTTCTGGTTTCCAGCCATTGATTGAATTCGGTTTCCACCTCATCTATGATCGCTTTGGCCTGAGGGATGAATTGCTTCCTTCTTTCGAGAGTCTCATCAGTCATTTGAGAGAGGTGATCTAAATGTACCAAACGAACATTATCGAGGTCGTTCACATCGTCTGAAACATTTTTAGGAATAGAAAGATCAAGCACCAGTAATTCTTTCTTGGGGTAGATGAGTTCTTTAGAAATAGTGGGATTCTGCGCCCCGGTAGCAACAATAAGAATATCTGCGTTCCTGATCTCTGCCTGCAGGTCGGCATAATCTTTTACAATAAGGTTGAATTTTCCTGCGATCTTTTCTGCCTTATCCTTAGTCCTGTTGATTAAGGTGATGTGATTGTTGCGAGTATGTTTTACAAGGTTTTCACAGGTGTTACGGCCTATTTTCCCTGTTCCGAACAGTAGAATGTTCTTGTTAGATACATTTTCTATGTTATTTAGAATGTATTGTACCGAAGCGAAGGAGACTGAAGTAGCGCCACTTGATATTTCGGTTTCATTCTTAATTCTCTTACTGGCCTGGATCACAGCATTTACAAGTCGTTCCAGAAAGGCATTCACCAAACCTAATTTTTTGGAACGAACGAAGGCAACTTTTAGCTGACTTATAATCTCGAAATCACCAAGGATCTGACTATCAAGGCCAGTTCCTACTTTAAATATATGTGAGATAGCCTGTTTGTTTTTATATACGTAGGCAACCTTTTCAAATTCTTCAACTGTTCCGTGAGTATGCTCACATAGAAGTTTGATCAATTGGAAAGGGTGCTGAGCAAAACCATAGATCTCGGTCCTGTTACAGGTTGAGGTAACAAGAATAGCATCTATACCTTCAGATTTAGCCTGGCTCAACAAACGGACTTTAGAGTCTTCGTCTAGACTGAAGTGGCCTCTTATCTCTGCATCTGCCTTCTTATAACTAAGGCCTATTGTATAAAAATGTTTTCCAGTAGAAATATGATATCCTTCCATATTAGTTTAAGGGGATTCCGCGGCAAAATTAACGGATTGATAAATTAAAAAGTAACGCTGTAAGTACTAAATGTGTCGATATATGATATTTATCATGAAAATATGCCTGTAAAAACCAAAATACTATACTTTTGTAGTGGTAATGCACTTTTCGAAGACATTAGTTTAGACTGATTCTAAATAAATAACATTCTGGTCCTATGGAAGATCCTAAAAAAAATAACGCTGTAAGTATTTCGGAAGAATTGAAGATAGAGGATGGATTTTTTATTATCAAGTTTCAAAATGATACTACCGAGACCAGGATCATGTCCAGAGAAATAGATAATAGTTTTATCCAGTTTCACTTCAGCGTAAAGGGAAATTGTAAATTTCTCTTTAACGAAGGTGCTTATGAGCTGCCATTAAAGGAAGAGAATTGTCTTTTGTTATACAATCCCCAGAGAGACCTCCCTTTGAATGTAGCAGTAGGACCAGAGACATGGCTCATCTCCTTGGTTATCTCCATAAAGAAATTTCATTCTTTATTCTCTCAGGAAGCAGATTATATCACCTTCTTAAGTGCGGAGAACAAGGATAAAAAATATTATAAGGATGCTCCAATATCACCATCGATGGCTGTCGTATTGAATCAGTTAATGAATTTTAACCTAACGCCTAGTATTAAAAATCTTTACTTCAAGGCTAAGGGATTTGAACTTTTAAGTCTGTACTTCAATAGGGCAGAAAATCCGGATATTGAACAATGTCCATTTTTGAGCGATGAAGAGAATATCAAAAAAATAAGAAAAGCCAAGGATATTGTTATCTCAAGAATGGCTGAACCACCTTCTCTCCAGGAACTCTCTGAAGAAATAGGACTGAGTCTAAAAAAATTAAAGGAGGGCTTCAAACAGATTTATGGAGACTCTGTCTATAGTTTCCTGTTTGATTATAAAATGGAATATGCCCGGAAACTTCTTGAAACGGGAGAGTATAATGTAAACGAGGTTGGTCTTAAGGTCGGGTACAGTACGGCAAGCCATTTTATTGCCGGGTTCAAGAAGAAATTTGGGACAACACCTAAGAAATATACACTTTCAGTAAATTAAGCATTATGAGATTATTTCTACTTGTATTTATTTGCACCATTTGCTCAATTCATACCAAAGCCCAGAAAAGGGTGTTGATATTTCATGAAACCCAAAATTACCGTCACGAGTCTATCGAAAAAGGCATCCAGGCCATCCGTCAAATTGGGAATGAGAATAATTTTGAAACTATAGCGAGCAGGGATAGCAATTTTTTTATAGAAAATGACTTGAAGGATCTGGAACTTATCATATTCTTAAGTACAGAAGGAGATATTTTGAACACGGAGGAGCAATTAGCCTTTCAGAATTATATGGATAACGGAGGTAATTTCTTCGGAATTCACGCGGCTGCAGATACGGAACACCATTGGCAATGGTATGGAGATCTTATAGGTGCATATTTTGATGGACATCCGGAAATACAGGAGGCAGTATTAAATATCCGGATGCCACAGCATATGACGGTAGAGCATTTACCTGAACCCTGGGAAAGAGTGGATGAATGGTATAATTATAAAGAAATACGAAACGGACTTAATGTGCTAATAACGGTAGATGAAAGATCTTATGAAGGAGGAGAAAACGGTGATTTTCATCCTATCGCCTGGTTCCAGAATTATCGGGGTGGGGGAAAATCTGTTTATACCGGATTGGGCCATACCACCGAGTCTTATTCAGACCCAAATTATCTGAAACATTTAAGCCAGTGTATCGAATTTGCGACCATGGATTAAAGATTATTCTATTATAGAAAACTACGATAGCAAAGCAAAGTAAAGAACTATACAGAATATTATTTTTGAGTTGAAAAAGAAAAATTATGAGTAAAGGTGTACTTCTTGTAAATCTGGGGTCTCCGGATAGTACAGATCCTAAAGATGTTAAAAGATACCTTGGGGAGTTTTTAATGGACGAGCGCGTTATCGATGTGCCCTACTGGGCCCGTACGCTTTTGGTAAAAGGGATAATTTTGAATACTCGTCCCAAGAAATCTGCAGAAGCCTATCAAAAGATATGGTGGGAAGAAGGTTCGCCATTGATCGTGCTTTCAGAAAGGCTTCAGTCCAAGATTGACGATAATACCACGGTACCGATTGCTCTTGCCATGAGATATGGAACACCAAGCATAAAGCAGGGATTACAGGAATTACATGATAAAGGTGTAGATGAGGTGTTGCTTTTCCCATTGTATCCGCAGTTTGCCATGGCAACGACAGAAACCATTCTCGTTCTTGCCGAAGAATTAAGGAATGAGTTCTTTCCTGGAATGAATTTCACCACGGTACCTCCTTTCTATAATCACCCGGATTATATTAGGACCCTAGGAAATAGTATTTCAGAAACATTGAAAGATGTGGAGTATGAACATTTATTATTCTCCTACCATGGTGTTCCAGAACGGCACATTCGAAAAAGCGATATCACCAATTCTCATTGTAAAATAGATGGCAGTTGTTGCCAGACGGCTTCCACAGCCCACCAATTCTGTTACCGTCACCAGTGTTATGAGACTACCCGATTAACCGCAGAGTATTTAGGCTTAAAGCCAAATACCTATAGTGTTTCTTTCCAGTCCAGGTTAGGATTTGATCCATGGTTAAAGCCGTATACTGACAGAACCATTGAAAGATTCGGAAAACAGGGAATGAAAAAACTTGCTATAGTGACCCCTGCTTTCGTATCAGACTGTCTTGAAACCTTGGAAGAGATCGCAATGGAAGGTGAAGAGATTTTCCACGAGGTAGGAGGGAAACAATTCAACGTTGTTCCATGCCTTAATGATAGAGATGAGTGGGTAAAAGTACTTTCCAGATGGATCGATGAGTGGGCTCACCAAAAGCCGGTTGAGGCTTAATGATGCGTCGCAATTCCAAGGAACTTGGAGAGAAGCCTATTGGTAAGCTTCTTATTCAGCAGGCTGTTCCGGCTTCGGTCGGGATCCTGGTGATGTCATTAAATATCCTGGTAGATACCATATTCGTCGGGAATTGGATAGGGGCGATCGCCATTGCCGCTATCAATGTCGTTTTACCGGTTTCCTTTTTCATAGCTGCACTTGGAATGGCCATTGGGATAGGAGGATCTTCTATTATATCGAGAGCTTTGGGAGCAGGTGAGGATAGAAAAGCTCTAAAAACTTTCGGGAACCAGATCACATTAACCTTGTTGCTTTCCATTGGCCTGGTAATTCCAGGCCTCATTTATATGGATAGTCTGATACCTGCATTCGGAGGTAAGGGAGATATATTCGAGCCTGCAAAGATCTATTATACGATCGTGCTTTACGGAGTCCCTTTTCTGGCTTTGGCCATGATGGGTAATAACGTAATAAGAGCTGAAGGTAAACCAAGGTTTGCCATGATCGCCATGATCATACCTTCTGTCGGGAATCTCATTCTGGACTATATCCTGATCTATCAATTTGATATGGGAATGGAGGGAGCTGCATGGGCGACTACAGCTTCTTATCTCTTATGTCTTGGATATATTGTTTGGTTTTTCCTCTCCAAGAATTCTGAACTTAAAATCACCGGAACTCATTTTAGGATAGATCTTCCGATAGTAAAAGAAATCTCTTCATTGGGAGCGGTAACACTTTCGCGTCAGGCAGTAGTTAGTATTACTTATCTTTTAATGAATAATATATTATTCGATCTCGGAGGGGAGGATTCAGTGGCAGTATATGCTATAATAGGAAGGATGCTGATGTTTGCCCTTTTCCCCGTACTGGGAATCACTCAGGGATTTTTACCTATCGCCGGTTTTAATTACGGGGCGGCTAAATATCCGAGAGTAAGGAAAAGTATTAATACAGCGATCTTCTATTCCTGTGCGATGGGGCTTTTGATCTTTCTTGGGATAATGTTTTTTGCAGAAGATATCGTCAAGGTTTTTACGGATAATCAAGCGGTTGTAAGGGAAACACCTTCTGCTATGCGATGGGTTTTCGCTGCAACACCAATTGTTGCGATTCAATTAATTGGAGCGGCCTATTTTCAGGCTATCGGAAAAGCAATACCGGCTTTCCTTCTTACTCTTTCCAGGCAGGGATTTATATTTATTCCTCTCATTCTTATTTTACCATTGATATATGGAGAAATAGGAGTTTGGATCTCTTTCCCTATTGCAGATGTACTTTCGACCATAGTTACGGCATATTTCTTAAACAGGGAGATAGTAAAGACTTTGAAGTAAGGACATCCTTAAATTTCAGTTAAATCCTTATCTTTAAAAACTTTCAAAATAAATTTCTCTAAATGAATAAATATTTACTTCAATTCGCACTAAGCCTTTGCTTATTGTTCACAGGCTTTTTATCAAATGAAATCCATGCTCAAAATCAAAACGACAAGCTTTACGGAGCCCTCGAATATAGGTTGGTAGGACCTTTTAGAGGAGGTCGAAGTGCAGCAGTTACTGGTGTTCCCAATCAGCCGAACCTATTTTATTTTGGCGCAGCCGGTGGAGGTGTATGGAAAACCACTAATGGGGGAAGGACCTGGGAAAATATTTCTGATGGTTTCTTTGGCGGGTCTATCGGTGCCATAGAGGTGGCCAAAAGCGATCCTAATGTAATGTATGTTGGCGGCGGTGAGAAAACCATAAGGGGAAATGTTTCTTCCGGATATGGAATATGGAGAACCAATGATGCAGGCAAGACCTGGACAAGTGCCGGACTTGAGAAAAGCAGGCACGTTCCAAGAATAGTAACTCATCCAAAAGACTTTAATACCGTTTATGCTGCGGTTCTCGGGAACGTCTATAAGCCTACCGAAGACCGTGGTGTGTATAAATCAACCGATGGAGGTAAGAGCTGGAGAAAAGTCCTTTTTTCAAATTCTCAGGCTGGGGCTGTAGATCTTATTATGGATCCCAATAACCCTAGAATTCTGTATGCATCAACCTGGAATATCCAGAGAACTCCTTATAGCCTTAGTAGCGGTGGAGAAGGTTCTGCGCTATGGAAAAGTACCGATAGCGGTGAAACCTGGAAGGAAATCTCCAAAAATGAAGGTTTCCCGACTGATACCCTCGGAATAATTGGAGTTACAGTTTCTCCTGCAAACAGTAACCGGGTTTGGGCTATAGTCGAGAACAAGGAAAAAGGAGGGGTTTACCGAAGCGAAGATGGGGGGGAAACCTGGAGGTACATTAATGATGAAAGGAAACTTCGCCAGAGGGCCTGGTATTATACAAGGATTTATGCAGATCCAAAGGACGAAGATGTGGTATATGTTTTAAATGTGGATTATCATAAAAGTACAGATGGAGGTAAGACCTTTGGGGATTACGGTGCACCACATGGAGATCACCATGACCTTTGGATAGCTCCGGAAGATCCTTCAAGAATGATCATGGGAGATGATGGAGGTGCTCAGATAACGTATGACGGAGGTGAAACCTGGAGTACTTACCATAACCAGCCAACTGCGCAATTTTATAGAGTTACTACAGATAATGCTTTTCCTTATCGTATTTATGCGGCTCAGCAGGATAACTCAACCGTAAGGATCAAACATCGAACTGAAAGTGGAGCCATCACAGAGGAAGACTGGGAATCCACCGCCGGAGGTGAGAGCGCCCATATTGCTGTGGACCCAGAAAACAGTGATATTGTTTATGGAGGAAGTTATGATGGATTCCTTACACGTTATAACCATGATAAAGGAACTGTACGAAGCATTAGCGTTTGGCCTGATAATCCTATGGGAGCAGGTGCAGAAGATCTGAAGTACAGGTTCCAGTGGAATTTTCCTATTTTCTTTTCTCCTCATAATCCGGACAAATTGTACACGGCTTCAAACCACCTTCACGTAACTACGAACGAAGGTAAAAGCTGGGAAGAAATCAGCCCGGACTTAACCAGGAACGACAAGTCCAAACAAAAATCTTCGGGTGGTCCAATTACTCAGGATAATACCTCGGTAGAATACTACAGCACCATTTTTGCTGCTGCCGAGTCTCCTGTTAAGGAAGGAGTGATCTGGACAGGTAGCGATGACGGACTAATACATGTCACTAAAGATGGAGGTGCGAACTGGGAAAATGTAACGCCAAAAGGGATGCCGGAATGGATGATGATAAATAGTGTGGAGCCTTCCTCTTTTGATGCAGGAACGGTTTATGTTGCCGGAACACGATATAAACTGGGTGACTTCGCGCCATACTTGTATAAAAGTACCGATTATGGTAAAAGCTGGAAAAAGATAACTAATGGAATAGCAGATGAGCATTTTACGAGAGTGCTTAGGGAAGATTCAGAGCAAAAAGGTCTTCTTTATGCAGGTACCGAAACCGGGATGTACATCTCCTTTGATGACGGATCGAGCTGGAGCCCGTTTCAACTTAATTTGCCTATAGTGCCAATTACAGATCTTGCGATAAAGGATAACAACCTTATAGTAGCAACACAGGGAAGAAGCCTCTGGATCATAGACGATCTTACTGTCCTGCATCAGCTGGACGAAGTAGATAGGAGATCGAATGTTCTATTTCAACCAAAGGATTCCTATAGGATGGGCGGAAGATCAAGAGAATCCAAAACGGCCGGTACTAATCACCCAGCAGGAGTGATGACCTATTTCTACTTGCAGGATCCTGCCGATAAAACGGTAAAGATCAGTTATCTGAATGCTAAGAACGATACCATACAATCTTACAGTACAGCAAATAAAAAGAAGAATAAACTTGAAGTATCCAAAGGTGCTAATATGCATACCTGGGATATGAGAGGAGAAGGTGCTGAAAGACTAGAAGGAATGATCCTATGGTGGGCAAGTACCGAAGCTCCACAGGCAGTTCCGGGTGAATATAAGGTAGTGCTTGAAGTTGGAGATGAGGTTCTTTCTGAAACCTTCAGAATTCTTCCAGATGAAAATGCCGAAACTGATATTGCCGGAATGCAAAAACAATTCGACTTTATTACGGACGTTAATAGTACCGTAGACAGAGCCCATAAGTCAATTAAGAAGATCCGCAACATTGAGTCACAATTAAAGGATTTCCAATCCCAGTATAAGGGAAATACAAAAGTGGAACCGCTTATAGAAAAAGCAAAAACCTTAAGTGCAGAGTTGTCTGAGATTGAAAACGCTCTTTATCAGACCAAGAATAGAAGTCCGCAGGATCCTCTTAATTTTCCTATCAAACTAACCAATAAACTGGCTCATTTAAATAGCCTGGTTGGAATGGACGATTTCCCTCCAACAGAGCAGGATATCGAAGTGAAGAACGAGTTAACAGCCAAGATCAATTCTGAACTGGAACAGTTTGATGAACTGCTTTCTGACGAGATTAAAGAGTTCAACAGGCAATTCAACGAACTTAATCTTAATTATCTTTTTGTTGAAGCAGAAGAGTAATAATGGAATATTATAACTATATAAAAGCCCTGCACCTGATCTTTGTGATCACCTGGTTTGCAGGGCTCTTTTACATCCCAAGGTTATTTGTATACCATATTGAAGCTTCAGAAAAGGCTGAGCCGGAAAAGAGCATTCTGATAAACCAGCTGAAGATTATGACCAGCAGGCTGTGGTATATAATTACCTGGCCATCGGCCATACTCGCTACCCTATTTGCAGTAATCTTGCTTTTCCTGATTCCCGAGTGGCTACAGCAAGGGTGGATGCATGTTAAGCTTGCTTTCGTGGTGCTGCTTTTTGCGTATCATATAAAATGTCATCTCATTTTTAAGCAATTCCAAAAGGATATTATCAAATGGACATCCAACCAGATGAGGATCTGGAATGAAGGATCTACTTTGATCCTTTTTGCGGTTATCTTCCTGGTTATCGTTCGTGACGCGATCAACTGGATCTACGGAGTTTTGGGTATATTTTTGCTGGCGATTATCCTAATGCTGGGCATTAAATTGTATAAAAGAATACGGACTGAGAACTCTGAATAATTAAATGGTTCGATAATTGTTGCGACTGAGGCAAGTACGATTATATGACACTGCTTAAACTATCTTTACGAACCCGGATTTTTATCTCCATGATCTTGCTGGTGCTGGGTGCCTCTATCCTCATCTTTGGAGTAACCGTGTATCAGTACAAACAGGAGGCCCAGAATTATCATAAAGAACGGCTGGAGAGAAAAGAAGAAGCTATTAAGGAAAATATACGCTTTGTTCTGGAAAGTACTACCTACCTGGTGAATACCGAAAATATTGCCCCTATTTTCAAAGAGCGGAATAAGATCTATGAAATGGCTCAGGTACACGAAATGCAGATCAATATTTATGATCTCGAGGGGCGCCTGATTATAAAATCTGATGAATCCTTTTTTAAGGATACTACCAGAACCCAGATAGATGGGCAAATCCTTAAATCCCTTGAAATTTCGCCTGAGAAACGCTACTTAGAGAGAACAGAGATCAACGGGCAGAAGTATCAGTCTTCCTATTCTTATATTACAGATCATAAGTTCAAACCCCTTGCGATACTTTATTTGCCCTATGTACAGGACGACAGCCTTTTAAACCGGGATCTCAATAATTTTTTGGTTAAGATGGCTGAGGTTTATTTGTTTATGCTTCTTTTAGCTATAATCCTTGCATTTTTCCTATCTAAATACATTACCAAGTCCCTTAAGATCATTTCGGAAAAGATCAATCAGACACGCTTGGACAAAAAGAATAAAAAGATCGAGATTTCTAATGCAACGGAAGAAATATATTCGCTGGTTTCCGCTTACAATAGTATGATCGATGAGCTGGAGGAAAGTGCAGTTAAACTGGCAACGAGCGAAAGGGAGCAGGCCTGGAGGGAAATGGCCAAACAGGTAGCTCACGAGATCAAGAATCCCCTCACACCCATGAGACTAAGCGTGCAGAGCTTCGAAAGGAACTTCGACAGAAATGATCCAGAGATTGAACAGAAAGTGAAGGAATATAGCGACACTTTGATTAACCAGATAGATACCATGAGCTCTATAGCTTCTGCTTTCTCCAATTTTGCGAAAATGCCTGCTCAGCAAAGTGAAACTCTGAATGTTCCTAAGATCGTTAAACTTGCACTGGACATTTTCAATGAAAACTATATTCAGTTCAAATCGGAAGAAGAAGAGATACTTGCGAAATTTGATCGCACGCAACTCATACGAGTTGTAACCAACCTTGTGAAGAATGCAACCCAGGCGGTTCAGTGGGTAAAAGATCCTCATATTCTGGTTAGCGTTGTTGAGGAAAAGGATTCAGTATGTGTTTCGGTTTCAGACAATGGTTCCGGTATCGCAGATGAGAATAAGGATAAGATTTTTGAACCTAAGTTCACGACTAAATCCAGCGGAATGGGATTGGGTCTCGCGATGGTAAAGAATATCGTCGAAACCTATGGAGGAACGATTAGCTTTGTATCCAAACAAAAAAAAGGTACTATTTTTAATGTAAGATTTCCAAAATAAAAATTTATGAACTACGAGAATATTTTAGCTGAGATCGAAGAGAACATCTTAACGATAACGGTCAACCGACCTAAAAAACTGAATGCCCTGAACAGGGATACCATTCAAGAATTGCATCAGGCATTCAAATCTGCTAAAGAAGACGATGAGGTTAAGCTTATAATTTTAACCGGAAGTGGAGAAAAAGCTTTTGTTGCCGGGGCGGATATTAGTGAATTTGCCGATTTTTCCCCTAAAGAAGGAAAGCGCCTTGCAGCAGAAGGGCAGGAAAAATTATTTAATTATGTAGCTAATTTTCCAAAGCCGGTTATTGCGGCCATCAACGGATTTGCTCTGGGGGGTGGATTAGAACTTGCTATGGCAGCACATTTTAGAGTGGCTAGCGATAATGCTAAGATGGGCTTACCAGAAGTTTCTTTGGGCCTAATTCCCGGATATGGTGGTACCCAAAGATTGCCACAGCTAGTAGGTAAAGGCCGAGCGATGGAAATGATCATGACCGCCGGTATGATAGATGCCAACCAGGCGCTTCAATATAATTTAGTAAATCATGTTACCACTCAGGAGGAGCTGCTGGAACTTGCAGAGAATTTGGCAGGCAAGATCCTCAAAAATTCCTTGGTTGCAATTAAAGGAGCTATAAAGGCTGTTAACGCTAACTTTGAGGCTGGTGTAAATGGTTTCGAAAGAGAGATTGAGGAATTTGGACGCTCCTTTGGAACTGAAGATTTTAAAGAAGGAACTTCCGCCTTTTTATCTAAGCGAAAAGCTGATTTTCCCGGAAAATAGAAATAATAAAAGGTCAGACTTTAAAAATCTGGCCTTTTTTTGATATTTAAATGTGGAATAAATCCAATAAAAGGGAAAAAATCCTATTTTTGTAAAATGTCATCAGATGGTTTTATTAAAGGCAGAGGTGCGCAATTAAATGTTGCGAACAGGTTTCATGAGCACAGCCATGAAATGAGAGACGATTTTCTTAATTATTGTGCGGCAGAAGGAGATGAAGCCAGGGAATCCAGAACTACTATAATAGACACCTTTCCCAAGACCATTGTCAATAAAGTAAGTAGTCCCGATGTGGGGCTGGAATATTCCCTTAATCCATATCAGGGTTGCGAACATGGTTGTATTTATTGCTATGCCCGAAATTCTCATGAATATTGGGGTTATAGTGCAGGTTTGGATTTTGAACAAAAGATCCTGGTTAAACGAAATGCTGTAGAGCTCCTTGAAAAGAAGCTAAAAAGTAAATCCTGGAAGGCTACTCCCATAGTTCTTTCCGGTAATACAGATTGTTACCAGCCCCTGGAAAAAAAGCTTGAGATAACAAGAAGACTGCTCCAGACTTTTTTGAAATACAGGCACCCCGTAGGAATAATTACCAAGAATGCTTTGATCCTTAGAGATCTCGAACTTCTTAAGGAACTTGCTGCAGATCATCTAGTTACCGTAAATTTATCTATTACTTCACTTAGCGAAGAGACGCGACGGATCCTGGAGCCCAGGACGGCCAGTATAAAAAAGAGACTAGAGACTCTGGAAAAGTTATCTTCATCGGGTATTCCCGTAAATGTTATGATGGCCCCGATCATTCCATCCATTAACAGCCATGAGATCATGCCCCTGGTTAAGGAAATTGCGGAAAGAGGTGCCATAGGCGTTGGTTACACCATTGTTCGTCTTAATGGTGCGATTGGACAAATATTTTCAGACTGGATAAAAAAAGCATTGCCAGACAGAGCTGAAAGGGTATTGAACCAGATCAGGGAGATTCATGGGGGAAGTCTGAACGATAGCAGGTTCGGAACCAGGATGAAAGGAGAAGGAGAATTTGCAACCCAGGTGTCCCAACAGTTCAGGATAGCAAGGAATTTATATCTAATAGACAGGACAAAGCCCAAGCTTAACTGTAAGCTACACCAGGATTATAAGGATGGACAAATGAAGCTTTTTTAAGCTTCCCCTTTCCATTCTGCATAAAATTGCTGTAAATAATGCACCATAAAAGCATGGCGATCTGCAGCTATTCTCCTGCCCGTTTTCGTATTCATCCTATCTTTTAAAAGTAGGAGCTTTTCATAAAAATGATTGATCGTGGGAGCAGTAGAAGCTTTATATTCTTCTTTGGTCATTCGTAGATTCGGCTCTATTTCTGGATCGTATAAAGCTCTGCCTTTAAAGCCTCCATAATTGAATGTCCTGGCTATACCAATTGCTCCAATCGCGTCGAGCCGATCTGCATCCTGAACTATATCCAGTTCGATAGAATTAAAATCCTGTTTTTCTTTTCCTCCTTTAAAAGAAACGTTTTCAATGATTTTGACCACATGCCCGATAAGGGATTTTTCCGCGCCTTCTTTTTCTAAAAACTCTTTTGCAGTTTTTGGACCTATGCTTTCATCGCCACCATGAAATTTTGAGTCAGCGATATCGTGAAGCAAAGCTGCTATTTCAACTACCTGCATATCACAATCCTCTTCTTTTGCGATGTGTCTGGCATTGTTCCACACTCTTTGAATGTGGAACCAGTCATGGCCACCTTCAGCATTGGACAAAGTTTCCTTGACGAATTTAACGGTGTGATCAACCAGTGAACTTTTGGTCATTAGTTTACTTAAATGATATCTGAAATAATTGTCCTTTCGGTCTCGGCAATAATGCTTTCCGCATCATTGGAACTTACAGGAATTGGTTTGTGCACTTTTAATTTTACGTGGACTCCAAGATCTATAGGGAAGTTTCCGTGTTTAAAGAGCTTCCATGAATTGTTGATGGTGATTGGGACCACTACAGCATCCGGAAGTTTTTTGAATAACATCATCATCCCGTTCTTCCTGAACTCTTTTGGTTTTCCAGTCCTGCTGCGTGTCCCTTCAGGAAAAATTACTGCTGAGCGTTTCGTCTTTGCCAGGTAATCACCAAACTGACTCATTTTAACTAATGCTTCCCGCCTGTTCTTCCTATCTATAAGTACAGATCCACCATGTCTTAGGTTAAAAGAGATACTCGGGATGCCTCTGCCCAATTCTTTTTTACTTACGAATTTTGGGTGATGTTTCCTAAAATGCCAGATTATTGGAGGTATATCGTACATTCCCTGGTGATTCGCTACAAAAATGCAGGTCTTATCTGCTGGAATATTTTGTTCATTTTCTATGCTGAAAGTAGTTCCCAGAATATTCAAACACCTTAAAAGAAAGAAATTAAAGACATCCACACTCTTTTTATGGGCCTGATAACCGCCCAGTTTTAAACAGAGCCATTGAATAGGATGGAAAATAAGGAGGGTCAGGAAAAAGAAAATATAGAAAATGACCGATAAGGGATATGAAAGAATTTTTTTCATCTTAATTTAAAAATACAAAAAATAGTCATTTTAGGCTTAGCCCATAAAAAAAGCCGACTGTCAACCAGCCGGCTATATCTTAAGCAAATATCGAACTTAGCAAAACTCGTTGTAAGCTCCCATTAAATTTTCAGCGATCATTTCAGCGGGGCGGCCTTCAATATGATGTCGCTCTAACATATGAACCAGTTCTCCGTCTTTAAAAAGAGCCATAGATGGCGAAGAAGGAGGGAAAGGTACCATATAACTTCTGGCCTTATCTGTAGCATCTTTGTCTACACCTGCAAATACAGTATAAAGATTGTCCGGAGTCTTGGGATTTTGTAGTGATAAACGAGCTCCAGGACGTGCGTTCGCTGCAGCACAACCACAAACTGAATTAACCACTACGAGAGTAGTTCCTTCTTTCTCCATCGCTTTATCTACTTCTTCTACAGTATGTAATTCTTCAAAACCAATATTAGTAAGATCTTCTCTCATTGGTTTTACTAATTCTGCTGGGTACATATATCGTTTTGTTTTTTTGTTAGACTTAAATTGTATACAAAGATACCAAATTAAGTGAAGACGCCCATATACCAAATTCTTATGTTCAAATAGGATGTATTTATGAATAGGAGATCGGGATGATTGAATTTTTCCAATTAAAATTTGAATATGTTATCTTAGCGGCAAAAGAAAAATTGCCCCGATGATCAAATGGCTGGCTGCAGTTCTGGGATATATTTACTTCAGGTTCCCAGGTGCAATTTTAGGATTTATAATAGGCTCATTGCTGGATAATTACATTCGTTCTTCGGGAGGTGTTTTTAATTCCTTGTTTGGCGAACAGCGGCAGACCGTTTCTCCGGGAGATTTTGAGCTAAACCTTCTTTCACTTTGCTCTATAGTCATTAAGGCTGATGGGAGTGTCTCTCAAAAGGAACTTGATTATGTAAGGTCTTATTTTGTCCAGGCTTACGGAAAAGATAGAGCCAATGCAACTTTCAGGACCTTTAACGAGGTAGTGAAGAACCGGCAGGTATCTGCCTCCAATATAGCGAGATATCTTGCAGCAAGGACCAAGTATCCAACCCGGCTTCAGATAATTCATTTCTTATTTGGGATCGCGCAGGCGGATGGTCGCGTTAGTGAAGCAGAAGCAGAGGTGATCAAAGATATCGCTGGATATCTACAGCTCGGGCAGCGTGATTTTGAAAGTATAAAGGCCATGTTCTTTAAGAAGGCTGACTATGCCTATACCATTTTGGAAATAGATAAATCTGCCTCTGATGCTGAGGTTAAGAAGGCCTATCGTAAAATGGCTAAAAAATATCACCCAGACAAACTTGGACATATGGATGAGGCATACCGAAAAGGAGCGGAAGAAAAGTTCAGAAAGGTACAGGAGGCCTATGAACAGATCCAGAAGGAACGCGGACTTTAATTAATCTTCGATTAGTTTTTTAAGTCTTTCGGTAGGTAGATACTCATGACTTTTTCTCTTGATCCTGAAATCTTTGTCCAAAACCAGCAGAGTAGGAAAACTTATTGTAGAATTATTTCTTGAAGCCAGTATTTGTGGGATCTGGTGTATTCCATTCCTTTTATATTTTGCCTGTTCATTAACATAAACTTTCCCCTCGAATGCAATAGTATCTTTTGTCTCTGCATTCATCCTAACGGCATAAAATTTTTGGTTAAGATTTTCCACGATCTCAGTATCTTTAAATGCATGTCTCTCCATTTTTTTGCAATATGCACACCAGTCAGTATAAAAATAGATGAAAACAGGTTTGTTTTGAACCTTAAGTAAATCATCCAGCTCCTCGAATCCAATCCAGTTAATGTCGGAATTCTGCGAGAATACCGGATTTATCAAAAGAAGTAACACGATGATACAAACTTGTCTCATTATTAAAACTTTTATTCGTGAAGATCCCCAAATTTAATTCCCACGAAAAAGGTCCTTGGCCTGGCCGGCCCGTATATATAATCTGAATCCCTTGTTGGCCCAGAATCAAAATCGTCCTGATAGGAATTAAAGATATTCTGTATACCTGCACTTAAGTTCAAATGAAAATTTTCAGTGATATCGATATGCCTGCTTGCTTTAAGGTTTATATCAATGAACGACGGAGATTCAGTAAGATCCAGAAAACCATTTTCGTTGATCACTCTAGGGACGGTCATGCTGCCAGTGTATGTCCCTGTTAGATCGAAATTATAATTTTCCCAGAAAGTACTATTAACATTGAAATAGCCGTAGAAATCAGGGTTTCTTACAAATTTTTCTATGATTACATCTTCCTCGTTTTCGGCATTTGAGGATGCTTCATATAATACTTGTTCTTCTTTATAAATGGATTGCTGATATGTACCTCCTAATTGAAATGTAAATCGTGAAGATGGAGAGACTCCAATTTCAAAGTTAGTTCCCGTAACATATGCACCACTCCCGTTTCTCACCTCTTTTAAAATTGATCCATTCGGCAGACTTGCTCCGGTGCTTACCGTAATAAATGGATTCTCGAGGTCTGTATAAAAGCCTTCAAGAAGAAGATCAATCTGAAATTTCTTTACACTCCTTGAATAGTTAAATGAGGCAGTGTATGCATTCGAAAATTCGGTCTCTAGTTCATCAGATAAGATTACGAACTGTGGTTCTCCACCCACCGAGGAAATATGAAGGTCTTCATTAAATGCCTGTGGGGCTCTAAATCCTCTGGCGTAACCTCCACGGAACTTCAGCTCTTCAGTAAGATTATATAAAATAGTAAGTCTTGGGCTAAGAACAGTCTGGTCTATTCCCACCTGTCTTGAAATATCTCCAACCTTGTAATCACCCTTGATATTAACATGATCTAATCTGGCACCTAATAGCGCAGTAAATTTCTCTCCTGGTTTCCACTCGTATTGGCCAAAGGCTGCGAAGGAATTTACTTCCTGGTCTATTGCCCGGTTGTAGCCTGGAATATCATCATTAGTCTCACTTAGATTATATTCCACACCACTCGTAAATACATCCTGATTCTTAAAATTTCTGGTGAATTGAGCCCCTCCAAGGAGGGCAAGATCTTTGGTGTTACCATATGCATTTAAGGCCGTAATGCTATCCTGCTTGGTTCTGCCACCCCCTAAACCTCCATAAAAGCTTTCCCTGTCTGTATATTGTCCGGAAGTATAAATGGAAAACTGATTACTCATTTCAGTGTTTGAAATATCATAGGTGAGCCCAGCAATGAGTGTGTTATGATCCAGCTTCTCAGTTATATCTGTTAAATGAGGCGCAAGATCAAGCCGATCACCACCCCTTCGATATTCATCCAGCGCTGTAAGATCCAGACTTATTTTACTGGTTTCCGAAGGTTTTAAAAAAGCCTTTGCACCTAGAGTATTGTTTGTTAGCTCAGTAATTTCGGTAAAGCCATCATTATTCGCATCATATGCATCGCGATCACGGCTCATTCCATAAATAGTAACTCCGCTGTTCAGATCCTCAGCTACTAGGGAGCCTGCAAAATTTAAAGTGCGGTCTGGAGTCTCTCCATCGATCAGCGAAATGTTACCTGAAATGTTCCAGGTGTTTAAAATGGGCTCTTTTGTTATTATATTCACTGTTCCCGCTATGGCATTGGAACCAAATAAAGCAGACCCACCACTTCTAACAACTTCTACACGATCCAGGATCGAGGTCGGGATCTGTTCAAGCCCATATACGCTGTTAAGTGCACTGAATACGGCACGGCTATTAATGAGGACCTGAGTATAACTGCCGTCAAGTCCATTCAATCTAACCTGGGTAAAACCGCAGTTCTGGCAATTTGTCTCCACTCTAACCCCTGGTTGGAAATTCAGGGTCTCCGCTACTGAAGCAGATTGGGTTGCATTGAAAAGTTTTGAGTTGAGTACATTTACAATTACAGGAGCCTCTTTAAGATTTATGCGATTTCTGGTCGCACTAACCACGACCTGATCCAGGCCTAGGGCATCTTCTCGGAGTATAAAATTCAGCGATTCTTCAGCGTAATCGGAAGGATTTATTAATTGTTTATGGGTCTTGTATCCAATTGCCTGGACAATTATTTCGGTTTGCTCATCCGGTAAGGAGATCTCGTAATTCCCGTTTATGTCTGCACTTACTCCCATAGAAGAATTGGCCACATAGATATTTGCGAATGGAATGGCTTTCCCATTACACGTGACTTTTCCACTAAGCTGTATGTTTTGGGCGGGGAAACTCCCGTAATAAAGCAATAATAGTATGATATACAGGTTTTTCAAGCCGTTATTTTCGTCAAAGGTATAAAAAAATTTAGATGAATCTAAAAATTAGATTGTTTTGATAAAAAAATGTAATTTTGACAGCATTAAAATAAAATTGATGTTTAGTTTATCTGAAGAAAATTATCTTAAAGCAATTTTTCATCTTCAAAATTCCTATAAGGGCGGGGTAAGCACAAATGCGCTTGCAGAAGAAATGCAAACAAAGGCTTCTTCTGTCACTGATATGGTCAAGAGACTTAGTGAAAAAGGCCTGGTGAATTACAAGAAATATCAGGGAGTCAAATTGAGTGCTGCCGGTAGGAAAGCTGCAATTGAGGTAATTAGGAAGCACAGGTTATGGGAGGTTTTCCTTGTAGAAAAGCTTGATTTTAGCTGGGATGAAGTACATGAGATAGCAGAGCAGCTGGAGCATATCAAATCGGAAAAATTAATCAACGAACTGGAAAGGTTTCTTGATTATCCAAAAAGAGATCCTCACGGCGATCCTATTCCCGATGCAGAAGGTAATTTTAGCGTTTCCAATCACCAGTTGCTATCAGGTATGCAAAAGGGGGATAGCGGGATTTGTGTTGGAGTTAAGGACTCTTCCGGTGAATTTCTTCAATATCTGGACAAGAATCAGATCTCCTTAGGTAAGGAAATCAAGATAGAAGAGAAAGAGGATTTCGATCAATCCATGCTCATCAGTTTCGATGGTCACGAAATACGCATTTCTCATCAAATCTCCTCCAATCTATATATAAAAACAAATTAAAATGAATACAATAATAAATTATTTTGAAGGACTTGATCCTGTTTTTGCAGCATTCCTGGCTACCACTTTTACCTGGGGACTTACTGCATTAGGAGCTTCGCTGGTATTTCTCTTTAAAGGGATGAACAGGGCTTTTTTTGACGGAATGCTCGGTTTTACAGGAGGGGTAATGGTCGCTGCCAGTTTCTGGAGTCTGCTTGCGCCGGGAATCGAAATGAGCCCGGGGGAAGGTTTTGAGAAAGTAGTTCCGGCAGTCGTAGGTTTCGCGATGGGAGCGATTTTCATTTTTGGATTGGATAAAGTTCTTCCTCACCTCCATGTTAACTTCAAAATGACCGAAAAGGAAGGAATCAAGACTCCCTGGCACAAATCGGTGCTTTTAACTCTGGCTATTACTCTTCACAATATCCCTGAAGGTCTTGCCGTAGGGGTTTTGTTCGGAGGTGTAAGTGCAGGTTTCGAAGGTGCATCTATAGGTGGTGCTGTTGCACTGGCATTAGGTATAGGCTTACAGAATTTTCCTGAAGGTTTCGCCGTGGCCATGCCTTTAAGAAGACAGGGGTTAAGCAGGTGGAAATGCTTTAATTATGGCCAGTTATCTGCTATCGTAGAGCCACTGGCAGCAGTACTTGGAGCCTGGGCAGTCCTTACTTTTGAGCCGATCTTACCTTATGCGCTTTGCTTTGCGGCAGGAGCCATGATATTCGTGGTGGTCGAAGAGGTGGTCCCCGAGGCGCAGCAGGGAAATTTTACAGATATCTCTACAATGGGGTTCATTGGAGGATTCATGGTAATGATGACACTGGATGTAGGTTTGGGTTAGGTTAAAATTCGATTTCAGTGTAACGTTTTGAAAATCATATCGTCTTTATAATAAAGGCTTTTATGAAGTACCCAATTTTAGTTCTTGTAATATTTCATTCTATCTTCAGTTTTTTACCGGATACTTCTCCGGAATACCGGATTTACAAATCTCCTTTATGTATAGGTGATCAACTTCAATTCGGTAAGAGATCTGTTCTATTTAAGGAGGTGGTTGCAGATTCCAGGTGTCCAAAGGGCGCGACTTGCATAAGGGCCGGGGAAGCAAAAGTTCTTGTTGAGTTTTATTTGAATGGAGAGATGCTTGGAGAAAAAGTTATTACCGGAGAAGAAGTAAGAACCATTGAGGTATTCAAAAATAGGAATATTGAATTATCAGGTTTTCAGTTAGAACCCTATCCGGATATAACTAAAAAGATATTTCCAGAAGAATATACCTTAACAATAAGTATTTCAGAGAGAATAAAATAAACTGGGATTAATCTCCGCATCCACAATCGGATACTCCACAAGAATTACTTTTATTCTTGCCACCAAGGAAAGCAGGTTTCCATACGAACTTAGTGAAAAGATAACCTGAAGCGATAAAGAAGGTTATAAAGACTAATATTTCCTGTAATAGTTCCATACTAATTAAGTCGGTTTAAATTCTAATCCTTACTATTTGAGCAATTGAAATGCTACCAACGCAACAACATACGCGAAGGCACTCATTAAAACCAGTTGTAATAAAGGCCATTTCCAGGTATTGGTTTCTTTCTTAACGATCGCAAGGGTACTCATGCACTGCATCGCAAATGCATAAAAAAGTAATAAACTTACCCCGCTTGCAAAAGTGAATAATGGCCCTCCAAGTATAGGATTAATTTCGGCTGCCATTCTGTTTTTAATGGTTTCCTCTTCATCACTTCCCACGCTATAGATGGTAGCCAGGGTACCCACGAATACTTCCCGTGCAGCAAAAGAACTTATAATGGCTATTCCAATTTTCCAGTCGTAACCTAGAGGAGCCACAGCAGGTTCAATACCCTTACCCATTATCCCTATATAAGAGTTCTTGAGTTTATAAGAGGCTATTTCTTCATCGATTTGCTCTTGGGGAACAGACTTATCCTCATATTTGGAAGTGACTATCTCTTGGGCGTTTTCGAAGTCCTCACCCGGTCCGTAACTCGCAAGTACCCATAGGATAACTGAGATGGCTAGGATGATCTTCCCGGCTCCAAAAACGAAAGATTTGGTTTTTTCTAATACGTTGATGCCTACATTTTTTATCATCGGCACCTTATAGTTAGGCATTTCAATAACGAAGTAACTCTTTACCTTGGTAGAAAGGATCTTATTGAGTGCCCAGGCAGAGAATATAGCCATTCCAAAACCTAAAAGATACAGGATCATCAAGGTGAGTCCCTGAAGGTTGAATCCAAGAAATGACTTATCAGGAATAACCAGGGCGATAATTATGAGGTATACAGGCAGTCTTGCTGAACATGTAGTAAAAGGGACCACCAGAATAGTGATAAGCCTTTCTTTCCAATTCTCAATATTTCGTGTGGCCATTACCGCCGGGATCGCACAGGCTGTACCTGAAACCAGTGGAACCACACTTTTCCCGCTTAGACCGAATCTTCTCATTATTCTGTCCATCAGGAATACCACTCGACTCATATATCCGGATTCCTCCAGAATGGAGATAAAAAGGAACAAAAAGGCGATTTGAGGAATAAAGATCACTATTCCTCCAAGTCCCGGAATAATTCCTTCAGAAATTAGGTCTGTAAAAGGGCCGGGTGGAAATATCCTGCTTACCCATTCGCTTAAGGAAGCGAAGGCTGCATCTATCAGGTCCATTGGATAACTAGACCAGCTATAGATGGCCTGAAATATAAGAAGCAGTATTCCGAAGAAAATAACATATCCCCAGACCTTATGGGTAAGGATACGATCTAATCTTGATCTTAGATCTGTTGCGGCATTCTTATCTATGGTCATGGTCTCTTTCAGCACTCCGTTAATGAACTGGTACCGTAAAATGGTCTCTTTCTGCTGAAGCCGTTTAAGATCACTTGCAGATTTTGTATTGAAATCTGAATTCGAGGAGATCTCCGCACGATTTACATTCCCAAAGTTCACATCCTGGGTGATCACCAGCCATAATTTATATAATGACTGATTTGGAAATGCTTTCCGAAGCCTGTTAAAATAATCAGGATCTATTACTGAAGCATTAACGCATGGTTCTAAAGGGATATGGCGATAATTCAGGATCAGTTCCTTAAGGTAGTCTATGCCCGATCTTTTTCTGGCGCTAACCAGGGCGATCTTAGTTTTTAAGCGTTCCTCCATTAGCTCAACATCAAGGTCTATTCCCTTGCGTTCCATCCGGTCTGCCATATTAATGGCCAGGATGGTTGGGATACCAAGATCTTTTATTTGCGTAAACAGGAGGAGGTTACGTTTAAGGTTTTCCACATCGCTAACTACTACCGCGACATCAGGATAATCCTTGTCATTTTTGTTGAGGAGCAGTTCTATGACCACATTTTCGTCGAAAGATGAGGCATTTAAACTGTAGGTTCCGGGTAGATCAAGGATATGGGCTTTTAATCCTCTTGGTAATTTGCAGATCCCTTCTTTCTTTTCAACCGTGATGCCGGGGTAATTACCAACTTTTTGGTTTAGACCGGTTAACTGATTGAATACCGAAGTTTTTCCTGTATTGGGATTTCCAATTAAGGCAACATTGATCTGCTTAGCCATATCAAACTATTAAATCAATTTCTATAAGGAGAGCAGTTTCTTTTCTTATGGCCAGGTGGCTTCCGTTGATGTTGAGATACATAGGGTCCTGGAACGGTGCGGTTTGCACTAACTCTACTTCGTTTCCGGGAAGGCAACCCATCTCAAGAAGTTTAAGAGGTACCATATCTGCAGAGAATTCTTTAATGATGCCTCGTTGTCCTCTTTTTAAACTTGCAACCGTTACCTTCACTTTATTTAGATTGATTTTAAACAAGGCAAAAGTAATGGAATTTGCACCAATACAAAAGTTAAAGGGATAAAAAGTAGCTATTAGCGGTATTCCTTTTTCAGGACTTCAAGATCATGCATCAGGTTCTCGATTGCTTCAGGATCGGTTCCGTCATAGAAGCCCCTTATTTGCCGGTCTTTATCTACCAGTACAAAGTTTTCAGTATGTATCATATCATACGGCCCGCCATCTCCGGTGGATTTTGTGGCGAGATAGGATTTTCTCGCGAGCTCGTAGATCTGTTTTTTGTCCCCCGTAACGAGATTCCACTTCTCATCTATTACTCCTTTTTCCTTTGCATATTCCTTCAATACGGGAACACTGTCTGCCACCGGAAAAACCGTGTGAGATAATAAAAGCACATCCTCATCATCCTTGATCTTCTCCTGTATTTCTATCATATGATCTGTCATTACCGGGCAAATGGTAAGGCAGGTCGTGAAAAAGAAATCGGCGATATAGATCTTATCCTTGTAATATTCTTCAGTAATAGTATCTCCGTTTTGATTGACCAGTTCGAAATCGGAGATCTTATGATATTTTCGAATATATTGAACCGTAGAATCCACCAGTTCCGCATTTACCATATCCGGCTGGTAGACTGGAAGCCGTTCTTCAGGAACCTTCAGCGTATAAATGATATAAATAATGATCACTGAAAGTATGAATAGAACGATACCTAGGGTTTTATATCGAGCAAAGAACTTCAGCATAAGTCTTTAATTTTTGCAAAGTTATGGTCTGGAATTTGATTTGCCGAATCCTGGATATTAAAAATTTCGATTAAGCGATCAGCTACAGAACTTAAACTTTTCTAGGAGATTAGAAAAACTTACTTTTGTGCGATTTAAAATTTGAAGCAAGCTAATGGATCCATTTCTAGTAAAAGCCATACAATTAATATTAAGCTTATCCTTTCTAATCATACTCCATGAATTAGGACATTTTATCCCTGCCAAATTATTCAAGACCAGGGTAGAAAAATTCTTTCTCTTTTTCGATGTGAAATTCGCTCTTTTTAAGAAGAAGATCGGAGATACCGTTTATGGGATTGGATGGCTCCCGCTTGGAGGTTATGTTAAGATCTCGGGGATGATAGACGAAAGCATGGATAAGGAGCAAATGGCACAGCCGCCAAAGGAGTGGGAATTCCGAAGCAAACCGGCCTGGCAGCGACTTATAATAATGCTTGGCGGGGTTACGGTAAACCTTGTCCTTGGTTTTCTTATTTACATGATGATCGTATTCGTGTGGGGTAAGGCCTTTGTGGGTCCTGAGCAAATGCCAAACGGTTTTGCTGTTGCTGAAACCTTTGAACAATATGGGTTTGAAGATGGAGACAGGATAGTGGAAGTGAATGGAGAGGAATTGGAAAATAGCCTCGATATCAACAAATACCTATTCCTAAGAGATGTGAACTCTATTACAGTATTGGGACAGGATGGAGAAAGAGAAACCATTTCTATTCCTGAAAATATAGGGGAGGTAATGTGGTCTGAAGGAGTGCTGCAGCCTTTTGTGCCAATACAGAATCCTGTTCTGGATTCGGTTCCTCCGGGGCTGGCTGCAGAAAAAGCAGGATTAAAGAAAGGCGATAAGATCATATCCCTGAATAATCGTGAAATAGGATACTGGCATGAGATCGCCCCAATTAGTGCGGAGAATAAGAACAAGGAAATAGAACTGGTATACGAAAGGGATGGCGAAATAAAAGGGACTACGATCACTCCTGATGAGGAAGGAAGACTAGGTTATATCAAGACCTACGATTTCGAAATAGAGCGTAAGCAATTTGGTTTTATTGAAAGCATTAAGGAAGGATTCGAATACGGGTATTGGACACTGCATGATTATGTAGCTCAGTTCAAATACGTATTCACACAAAAAGGAGCTTCACAGCTGGGAGGTTTTGGAGCCATTGGAGGATTATTCCCCGATGCCTGGAACTGGCAGGGATTCTGGGCTACTACGGCCTTGCTTTCCATTATCCTTGCTTTTATGAACATCCTACCTATTCCGGCTTTGGATGGAGGACATGTTATGTTCCTTTTATACGAAATGGTAACTGGTAGAAAACCTAACGATAAGTTTATGGAAATTGCACAGATGGTTGGTTTCTTTATACTTATAGCATTGGTGCTTTATGCTAACGGGAATGATATATATCGCTGGTTATTTGACGCGTAGAAATCCCAGTAGTTTTTGGGTAAAAAAAATTTAATTTTGTTTTGAAAGCATTTAAAAATTGATTTATATTTGCAACCGCTTTCAAAGCAAAACCTTCCTCAGTAGCTCAGTTGGTTAGAGCATCTGACTGTTAATCAG
>CAYWAB010000013.1:0-16175 GCA_964456105.1 uncultured Christiangramia sp.
TGTTAAGTTAGGTAACCAATTTAATAAATAAAGCTTTAAGCAAGGACAAAAAAAGATCCGGAACTTCAACTGCAAAATTCCGGATCTCGAAAAAATTTAAATATAAAACTACAAGGTTTCTATTGAATTATTTATACGCTTAAGGGTTTTTTCCTTTCCTATGAACTCTGCGATCTTATAAAGATCTGGTCCCTGAAGTGATCCTACAAAGGCAATTCTTAAAGGCATCATTACCTTTCCAAAGCCTAATCCCTTTCCTTTTATCCAGCTTTTTACCGTAGACTCTAGATTATCAGCAGTAAAGTGGGTTACTTCTTCCAGAAGATCTTTTAATTCAGACATTATATTAGAAGTATCATCTTTCCAGGCTTTTTTAACGTCCTTTTCATCATAAGAAGTAGGGGAGGTAAAGAAAAAGAATCCCTGGTCCCAAAAATCTTCAACAAAGACTACTCTTTCTTTAATAAGGTCTACTACTCTTGAAATGTAACTTCTTTCAGATTTTATCCCTTTATTTTTTAATAACTTTTCGAATTCAGAGGTTAGGAAACCATTATCTGCTTGCTGAATATAATGTTGCTGGAACCATTTTGTCTTTTCGGGATCAAACTTGGCTCCGCCCTTATGAACTCTCTCTAGTTCAAATGCCATAACCAGGGCATCCAGTTCAAAGAACTCCTCTTCAGTTCCGGGATTCCATCCCAAAAATGCTAGCATATTTACCACTGCTTCAGGCAGATAACCTTCCTCTCTATATCCTGCACTAATTTCTCCTGATTTAGGATCTTTCCATTCCAGAGGAAATACAGGGAAGCCCATTTTTTCTCCGTCACGCTTACTTAATTTTCCTTTTCCCTCAGGTTTAAGAATAAGAGGTAAATGAGCGAATTCCGGTGCTTTCCATCCAAATGCTCTGTAAAGCATAAAATGTAAGGCCAGTGAGGGAAGCCATTCTTCCCCTCTTATAACGTGGGTGATTTCCATAAGGTGGTCATCAACTATGTTTGCCAGATGATATGTGGGCATCCCATCGCTCTTATAAAGGACCTTATCGTCCAGTATACTGGTATCTATTTCTATTTCTCCCCTGATAACATCGGTTAAATGTAAAGTTTCGTCTGCGGGAGATTTAAATCTTATTACATAAGGCTCCCCATTTTCAAGCTTTTTATTTACTTCTTCCTTGGAGAGGGCAAGGGAATTTTTCAGTTTTTCCCGGTTATGCCAGTTATAAATAAATGTCTTGCCTTTTTCTTCATGATCCTTCCTATGGGCATCCAGTTCTTCAGACGTGTCGAATGCATAATAGGCATCACCCGACTCGATAAGCTTTTCAGCGAACTTTCTATACTTATCCTTTCTTTCACTCTGGCGGTATGGCCCATATCCGTGATCTTTTCCGGGACCTTCATCGTAAGGTATTCCGCACCATTTAAGGGATTCTATGATGTAATCCTCGGCACCTTCAACGAAACGGTTTTGATCTGTATCTTCAATACGGAGAATAAAATCCCCTTTATGTTTTTTAGCGAATAAATAATTGTATAATGCTGTTCTCACACCGCCAATATGTAATGGTCCCGTAGGACTTGGCGCAAATCTTACTCTTACTTTAGAAGACATATCCTTTATTTTTAAGAGCAAAGATACAACCTTCTTTTTCCAATCCTAAACGCGGGAAAGGGTATTGGGTATAAGATTTATTTTTATTGTATTTTTAAAGAAACTTTGTATTGAAAATGGAGAATTTTGGATTGGTGCAGAAAAAACTTGAAGCTTTTATCAGAAAGTTTTATCTCAATAAAATAGTTAAAGGAAGTATTCTTTTTCTAGGCATAGGATTGCTTTACTTTTTGGTCATTTCAGGCCTGGAATATTTCTTATGGCTATCTACAACTGAAAGAACCATATTGTTTTGGTTATTTATTTTGATCGAGGGATGCCTCTTATTCTTTTTTTTAGGAATACCGCTATTAAAATTATTTAAAATATCGAAGGGCATAGACAAAATGGAAGCCTCTGAACTGATAGGCCAACATTTTCCAGAGGTGCAGGACAAACTCAAGAACCTGCTTCAGTTAAGACAAAATAAAACTGCTCACAGCGATCTTTTATCAGCCAGTATAGATCAACGTTCCAGGGAATTAAGCCCTGTACCTTTCTCTAATGCCATACAGTTTAAAGGCAACTCCAAATACCTAAAAATTCTAATATTTCCTTTGTTGATAATCTCAGGACTGCTTATCGCTGGAAAGGCAAATGTGATCACTAAAGGATTTAACAGGGTTTCAGACTATAACAGCGTTTATTTAAAACCTGCACCATTCCAATATATCATAAATAATGAAGAACTATCAGGGCAGGAGGGAAGCGATCTTAAATTATCGGTGAGAACGGTTGGACAATTCAATCCTGAAACCATCCAAATTATAAGGGAAAATGATACGTATTACATGAAGCAGGTTTCACCGGGATTTTTTGAATATACGTTTACCGATCTAAAAAACGATTTTGATTTTGAGCTTGTTTCAAATGAAGTTTTTTCTGGCGAATATCATGTTGAGGTAATTAAAGTTCCAAAACTGCTTGAATTTCAAATGGATCTTGATTATCCCGCTTATACCGGTGCCCAGGATGAAATCCAAAAAGGATCAGGAAATATTGTGGTTCCGGAAGGCACGAGAATAACATGGGACTTTACCACACGAAATGCCGATATCGTTAATTTCCAAGAAATGGATACTGTACATAAACTTCTAGCGAGGGGAAATAAGGCTTCTTTTAACAAACAAATTAGAAAGGGTTTCGAATATGTGGTTAGTTCAGAAAACGCTGCTATCAAAGATTTCGAACCGCTTGGGTACACTATTAAAGTAATTCCTGATGAATACCCTGAAATTAAGGTCACAGGGGTTGAAGATAGTTTGGACACTGATATTCAATATTTTAAGGGAAATGTGTCTGATGACTATGGATTGAGTAAACTTCAGATAGTCTATTTTCCTGAAGGAAAAGAAAAAAGCGAACAATCTTTGGAAATTCCTGTATCCAATGAAAGTTTTGACGAGTTTCATTTCACGTTTCCTGGGAATTTGCCTTTGGAAAAAGGAGCGAGTTACCATTTCTTTTTTAGGATTTTTGATAATGATGGGGTAAGTGGCGCTAAATCCTCGAGGTCGGAAAGTTTTTCCTATCGGATGAAAACAAACGAAGAATTGGAAGAGGATAACTTACAGGAGCAAAACCAAAACATAAAAAAAATTGATGAACAGTTGCAGAATTTCAAAAAGTCTGATGAGGAATTAAAAGAGATCTCAAGACTTGAAAAGGAAAAGGAGGAACTCAATTATAACGAAAGAAAGAAACTTGAAGAATTCATTAAAAGGCAGAAGCAACAAAATGCGATGATGAAGAATTATTCTGAAAAACTTCAGAAAAATATTCAGAAGAAGGAGGAGGATCAAACCTCCCAAATGAGAGAGGAACTACAAAGAAGACTGGAAAATAATGAAAAGCAATTAGAGGAGAATGAGGCGCTTCTTAAAGAGCTAGAGGAATATGCTGAAAAGATACAGAAAGAAGATCTTGGAAAAAAGCTTGAAGAACTTTCCAAGAAAAACAAGAATAGCCAGAGAAGTCTTGAGCAGTTACTTGAGCTAACAAAACGTTATTATATTGAGGAGAAGAGAAGAAAGCTTGGTCGCGATCTTGAAAAAATGGCTGAAGAGCAGGAAAGACTTTCCAAACAGGAAGAAGATAGTAAGGTTTCAGATCAGGAGGAATTAAACGAAGATTTTCAAGAGTTCCAGGACCAAATGGAAGAACTGGAAAATGAAAATGAAGATCTAAAAACTCCTATGGATATTAACCGGGAAAAAATTGATGAAGAGAGTATTAAAAAAGATCAACAAGAGGCTACAGAAAATCTAAAAAATCAAAATAAACAGGATGCCCAGCAAAAGCAGAAGGATGCCGCGAAGAAAATGATGCAAATGAGTCAGAAAATGCAGGAAGTGGCAATGCAGGGAGAAATGCAGCAGTTGGAAGCAGACGCCGAAACACTTAGGCAGATACTTGATAATCTAATTGTTTTTTCCTTCGGACAGGAAGGGCTCCTTAATGATTTTAAGAAGATTCAACAGAATAATCCTTCTTATGCAGCTAAACTTAGGGAGCAAAGTAATCTTAGAGAGAACTTCAGACATATTGATGATAGTCTCTATTCCCTTGCCCTTCGAAATCCTATGATCAATGAAAGGATCATGGAAAATTTAACTAATGTAGAGTTCGACATTGATAAATCCATTGAACGACTTTCGGATAACGAAATCCCTCAGGGAACCGCTAGCCAGCAATATGTTGTAACTGGTGCAAATGAATTGGCCAATCTCTTGGATAACGTTCTATCTTCTATGCAACAGATGATGGGTTCTCCTAAACCCGGACAGGGAGGAAAGGGCGAAGAGTTTCAACTTATGGACATCATTCAAAAACAAAGGCAACTTAATGAAAAGGTGAAACAGGAAATAAATGAGCAACAACAAATGGGACAGGAGGGAAAACCTAAGGAGCAAGGTGATGGTAAAGCAGGAGAACTTTATGAGATCTATAAGGAACAGCAAATGCTAAGACTGGAAATGGAAAAATTGCTTGAAGAAAATGGTCTAAAAAACGGGTCGAATCCTGCAGATCAAATGGAACTTATAGAGGATCAATTGCTGGATAAGGGAATTGATCCATCCACTTTACAACGTATGCAACAACTGGAATATCAATTGATGCGATTTCAAGAGGCCCAGAAGCTTCAGGGCATGGATGAAAAAAGGATATCAAAAACAAACCTGACCAACTATACAAACGACCTTCAAAACCAGATTGATAGGGCTAAAGAATATTTTAATTCTACTGAAATTTTAAATAGACAAATCTTACCTTTGCGGCAAATTTACAGAGAGAAAGTAAAGGAATATTTTGGAAAGGGGGGAAATTAATTTTTTTAGTGAAAACGATTTTATCCTTAGGGATCAATTAAGCTATAGACAGTGGATCTATAAAGTTATCGAATCTGAGGATAAAATTGCCGGGGATCTAAGTTTTATCTTCTGCGATGATGAATATCTTCATAACATGAATATTTCATATCTGGATCACGATACCTATACTGATATTATTACTTTTGATTATGGAATAGGAAATACCCTACAAGGCGATATTTATATAAGTACTGAGAGAGTAAAGGAAAATGCTAATACTTTCAATGTTAATTTTAAAACTGAACTTCTCCGCGTAATGGTCCACGGTGTTTTACACCTATGTGGCTATAAGGATAAAAATGAAAGGGATCAGGATTTAATGCGACGTAAGGAAGAGGAGAAAATGAAATTGTTCCACGTGGAACAATAACGGAAAAAGGAATTATTTATGTTCGAAAGGGAATATGATGTTATTGTAGTTGGAGCAGGGCATGCTGGTAGCGAATCGGCTGCTGCTGCTGCAAATATGGGTGCAAGGACGCTTCTTATCACCATGAATCTTCAGAATATCGCGCAGATGAGCTGTAATCCTGCGATGGGCGGTATTGCTAAAGGGCAGATTGTTCGAGAGATCGACGCCATGGGGGGATATTCTGGGATTGTAAGTGATACCAGCGCTATTCAATTTAAAATGCTGAATAAATCCAAGGGTCCGGCAATGTGGAGTCCGCGAGTTCAAAGTGACCGGATGCGTTTTGCAGAAGACTGGAGACTTAAGTTGGAGCAAACACCTAATCTTGACTTTTATCAAGAAATGGTCGCTGGGCTAATTATCAAAAACGATAGGATTAGAGGGGTACGTACTTCTCTTGGTTTAGAGATTTTAGGTAAGACTGTTATATGTACCAACGGGACATTTCTAAACGGCCTCATTCATATTGGCGATAAACAAATGGGTGGAGGAAGAGCTGGTGAAAGAGCGGCTACCGGAATAACCAAGGATCTTATTGATGTTGGATTTGAAGCGGGACGGATGAAAACCGGTACACCACCTAGAGTAGACGGTCGATCCCTTGATTATTCAAAAATGATTGAACAGCCTGGGGATGATATACCGGGAAAATTTTCTTTTTCAGACGAAACCAAACCCCTTAAGAAACAACGTTCCTGTTACATGACCTACACGTCTAATGAAGTCCATGATATCTTGAGGGAAGGGTTTGACAGATCTCCAATGTTTAATGGTAGGATAAAAAGTATAGGTCCAAGATATTGTCCTTCGATAGAAGATAAGATAAATCGGTTCGCTGATAAGGACAGGCACCAATTATTTGTTGAGCCTGAAGGATGGAATACTGTTGAAGTTTATGTAAACGGATTTTCAACCAGTCTTCCTGAAGATGTTCAGTTCAAGGCTTTGAGAAGTGTAACCGGTTTTGAGAACGTGAAGTTCTTTAGACCTGGATATGCTATAGAGTATGATTATTTCCCGCCTACCCAGTTGAAACATACTTTGGAAACAAAACTTGTAGACGGATTATATTTTGCCGGGCAGATTAACGGAACTACCGGATATGAGGAAGCCGCTTGCCAGGGAATGATGGCAGGAATAAATGCAGCGCTTAAGGTTCAGGAAAAAGATGAATTCATTTTAAAAAGAAACGAAGCGTATATAGGTGTTCTTATTGACGACCTTATCACAAAGGGAACTGAAGAGCCTTATCGTATGTTTACCTCTAGGGCAGAATACAGGACTCTGTTGAGGCAGGATAATGCCGACTTCAGACTAACAGAGAAATCTTATAATCTCGGGCTTGCTTCCGAATCCAGATTACGGAAGATGGAAGAGAAGAAGGAGAAATCTTTGAAATTCGTTGACTTCCTTAAGGAGCTAAGCGTTGTTCCGGAGGAGGCGAATCCGGTTTTGGAGGAGAGAAAATCGTCCCCCATGAAACAAAGTGACAAGGTTTTTAAGGTTTTTTCCAGGCCTAATATTACAATGGAGGATGTTAGGAAATTTAGCGGGGTAGAAGATTTTGTTCTTGAAAACGATCTTGACGATGAAGTGATAGAACAAACAGAGATCCAGGTTAAATATTCTGGTTATATCGAAAAGGAAAAGAATAATGCCGATAAATTGAATCGATTAGAGGGTATTCGAATTCCTAAGAATTTTGATTATTCAAAGATCAAATCCATGTCATACGAGGCAAGGGAGAAATTGAATAAGGTGCAACCTGCTACTGTATCTCAGGCTTCCAGGATTAGCGGTGTAAATCCTAATGATATATCGGTTCTTTTAGTTTATATGGGCAGATAGGAATATAATGTTCCACGTGGAACATAATTGATAATTATAATTTTGCACAAAAGATCAATTTGAAAAAACCTTCATTCACCTGTACAGATAATTTGGTTTCCGGAGAGAAATTTAAGATTACGGTTTATGAAGATGGTATTTTAAAGACCGATCCCGTTCCAAATAATCTATCTTCTTATTACGAATCTTCACAATATATTTCCCATAAAGATTCTACCAATGGGTTAATGGAAAAATTATACCAACTGGTCAAATCTTATATGATATCAAAAAAGGCTAGTTGGATTTCTAATGAAAAGGATAAAGGAAAGATACTTGATTTTGGTGCAGGTACTGGCGAGTTCTTAAAAAAAATGGAATCATTTTCCTGGATGGTGGAAGGAGTCGAACCAAATAAAAATGCCAGGAAATTAGGGAAACAAAAAGGCCTTGATTTAAAAGAGAATCTTGATGAGGTAGAAAAATATCCTTTTGATGTTATTACTCTCTGGCATGTTCTTGAACACATACCTGATTTTGAAAATAAGATTCAAGAATTTAAATCTAAACTTCAGGACGACGGACTGCTGATCATTGCAGTTCCTAATTATAATAGTTACGATGCCAATCATTATCAAGAGGATTGGGCTGCCTGGGATGTTCCTAGACATATCTGGCATTTTTCCAGAAAGGGTCTAAAAAATAAAATGGCTGATAATGGATTTCACCTAGTGAAGGAAAAACCTCTCAAATTTGATTCTTATTATGTGAGTCTGCTTAGTGAAAAAAATAAGGGGAAAGGAAATTCTTTTTTAAATGCTGTATATCGTGGTTTCCTGTCTAACATTAAAGCAACCCGAACTAAAGAATACTCTTCTGTGGCTTATTTCTTTAAAAAAGCCGATAATAATTGAATTAAGCCGTTTTAAGATCTTTTAGGACTTAAAACGACATATTTATTGCCATTTTATTTTTAAGCGCTTCAAGACCTTAAAAACCACTTAAAAACAATAATTTTACTCTATATTAAAAGTTATAGCAATAAGAAAATACTATTTCTATTATAAGCGTGCTCAGGCCGGAATAGTTTTTTACATTTGTGCTTCAAATTTTAAAATTATGATCAAACAAATTATTGGAGTTGCAGCTATTGCAATGATGCTAGTATCCTGTAGTGAACAGAAAACCGCTTATGTGGATACGACTAAACTTATCGAAGAATATAAAGAAATGAAGGATGTTGAAGCTGAATTTACTTCAAAATCAGATTCTGTAAGACAACAATTGGATTCGGTTGCCAGGGCTTTTCAACAGGAAGTACAGGCTTACCAATCTGGAATGAATTCAATGTCTGATGCTCAACGCCAGGAAAAAGAGCGTGAATTAATGCAGAAGCAGCAGATGCTTCAGCAACAACAACAAATGCAAAGCAACAGACTTCGTGAGGAAAGCGCGGTAGTAATGGATTCTCTTGTGGAGAAAGTAAAAGGCTTCGTTAAGAATTACGGTGAAGAAAACAACTATACTTATATATTTGGATCTAATGAAAGCGCGAATATAATGTATGCTAAAGAAGGTCTTGATATAACCGAAGATGTTCTTACTAAGCTGAATGAAGAATATGGAGTAGAAGAATAACATCCTTCACTTTTGAATATTAAAAAAGCTTCAGGTATTTGCTGAAGCTTTTTTAATTGTAATGAGTTTCTTAACTGAGAAGATAGACTCCAAATATGGTAATAATAAAATATCCGGTTAAGGTGAAAGCCCCGGCATAATCCTTAGCGATTCGCTGGCCAAATAATAACATTAATAAAGTGATAGATCCTAAAACGCATGCCAATAATCCCAGGCTGGTTGTACCGTAGATCAGGATCCATAAAATCCCCAGCATTGCTGTTACTCCGGTTATAATTTCAATTATCATTACCGTTCCTACCATAAAGGGAACTGCTTCAGCCAAAAATGTTCCTGAAAAGTGATCATTAAGCCATTCTATATTTCCTTTCCAATCTACAGCTTTATCTACTCCAGATTGTAAAAAAGTGATCAGGACAAACCCCAGGATTATGATCTCGGTAATATAAGTTGTCAAGTTTTCCATTTTTCTAGGCGGCTTTTTGGTGTAAAAATCGAGTTAATTTCATTGAGAGATCTGTAAGTATGATTTTTGCATTCCCATTTCTTTCAATATGGTAAATAGCAGTTTCGAGTGCTTCTGTAATTTTTCCGATATTGCCTCCATGCACAAAAGGTGCAAACTTTTCCATTTGGAATTTCTCAGCTTTCGGTTCAAGATAGACAAGATCTTTCGCTTTGTAATTCAAAAGAAGGGATTGCCGGAAAAAATCGATACAATAAAGCAGAAAGCTTTTCTGTGTTTCCCTGCCTAATTTTGCAATTTCCTCACTCCAGGAAACCAGTTCTAAAACCACCGACTTATTTCCTTTCGCCCTGAATGCGGTACGTACCCAACTGATAAACCATTTTTCAAACTGCTCGTCCCCGGCATCCTTTCTCAGGATATGTAATGCTTTTGTATAATTTCCATTAGCCTGATGGGCGGTCCTTTTTGCCAGAACTGGCTCGCAATTTTCTCGGTTTATCAAAGCTTGGGATAGATCAGATTCGCTTAGTGGAGGAAAATGCAGGCTTTGGCATCTGGATCTTATCGTCTGGATGATCTGTTCCTCATCTTCAGTTATTAAAAGGAAAACCGTTTTGCTAGGAGGTTCTTCAATAAGCTTAAGAAGTTTATTTGCCGCAGGAGTATTCATTTTTTCGGCCATCCAGATGATCATCACTTTAAATCCCCCTTCATAGGATTTAAGCGACAAGGATTTTACTATTTCCTGTGCTTCATAAACACTTATTTGTCCCTGTTTATTTTCAACACCAAGCATCTGGTACCAATCATATAAACTTCCATACGGATTGGTAGATAAAAAGTTTCGCCATTCTTCGAGAAAATTGGAAGAGACAGGATGAGATTTTACCTTTCCATTGTTAGCAACCGGAAACGCAAAATGCAAATCTGGATGCGAGAAATTCTTGAATTTTAAATTACAGGCAGACCTATTTGGATCATCGTTTTCTCCATTTGTATTACCACACAATATATATTGGGCATAGGCAATGGCCATAGGTAGTGTCCCGCTGCCTGCACTCCCGGAAAAAAGCTGGGCATGTGGAATTCTTCTCCTGTCGGCCGTAGTCGTCAGGTGATTTTTTATATGCGGAAGTCCAATTACATCATTAAAAAGCATAGGGCAAATATAAAATTATATAGACTTTATTATCTTCGGAAAAATTTATATTTGTAAGAAAGCCAAACTATGAAAACAATTGATGATTATAATTTTGATGATAAAAGGGCACTGATCAGGGTCGATTTCAATGTTCCTCTGAATGATAATATGGAGGTTACCGATGCCAACAGAATCGAAGCTGCTAAACCTACGATCATCAAGATATTGGAGGATGGTGGTAGCGTTGTTTTGATGTCTCATCTTGGCCGACCTAAGGGAAAAGAAAGCAAGTTTTCCCTTCAGCATATTGTTGGTAAGGTATCGGAAGTGATTGGAGTAGAAGTAAAGTTCGTAAATGATTGCATCGGGTCTGATGTTGAAAATGCCGCTAAAGCTCTTAAACCAGGAGAAGTATTGCTGATAGAAAACCTTAGATTTCATGAAGAAGAAACTAAGGGTGATGATGATTTTGCGGAAAAGTTATCGAGGCTTGGTGACATTTATGTGAATGACGCCTTTGGTACGGCTCACCGGGCGCACGCCTCTACAACCGTGGTAGCTAAATTCTTTGAGGATAAATGCTTCGGATATCTGCTGGCAAAAGAGATCAAGAGTCTTGATAAAGTACTTCATAGTAAAGAAAAGCCGGTTACTGCAGTTTTGGGAGGAGCCAAGGTTTCTTCTAAGATCACCGTAATAGAAAATATCCTGGATAAAATAGACAATCTTATCATTGGTGGCGGAATGACTTATACTTTTATCATGGCCCAGGGAGGAAAAATTGGAAATTCTCTTGTGGAAGAGGATAAACAGGAGTTGGCCCTTGAAATTTTGAAAAAAGCAAAGGAAAAGGGCGTTAGTGTTCATTTACCTGTTGACTCTGTTATTGCAGATAGCTTTTCAGAACAGGCCAGCACTAAGATCGAAAATGTAGACAATATTCCTGATGGATGGATGGGCCTTGATGTAGGTCCGGAAACCTTAAGGCATTTTTCCGGAGTGATACAGGATTCAAAGATCATCCTTTGGAATGGACCTTTAGGTGTTTTTGAAATGGACACATTTGCCAAGGGAACAATAAAACTTGGAGAAGCTATTGCGGAGGCCACAAAAAATGGTGCTTTTTCATTAGTTGGAGGAGGTGATTCTGTCGCAGCTGTTAAGAAATTTGGTTTTGAGGATAAAGTAAGTTATGTATCTACCGGCGGTGGAGCAATGCTTGAGATGCTGGAAGGTAAATCGCTGCCAGGAATAGAAGCGATCAAAAATTAATTTTAGGTATGGATTTTGAGTATTTGGCGTTTATATTGTAAAAAGAATATATGCTGAAAAGGAAAATATTATTGTTGTTGGTTCTTGCCGGAATGTCTGCCCAGGCACAGGAAAAGAAGAAAGAGGAAAGGGTAGAGAAAGCAAATTTCAGGGTACAGATCTTTCAAAAGGCTGATAACACTGAAATCAAACTTGCCGAGCCGGATCCCGAATTTCGTGATAAATTACCGATATCGGCTTCCATCGGCGACTCCTCTAAGCTTGCTCTTAAAGATCTTCCAAAGGCCAGGACCATAGATTCTCTATGGAAACTTGAACTTACCAACTCCGATCTTTTTGAGACCATGCAGAAAACCATTCATGATCAGGAATATGAAGAAGTGGTCTATGATGATCTGCCAACAGATACTCTTAAAGCGCGACTCGCAAAACTTAATGCAAGGACTCCTTTTAACATAGAGTACAATCCAATACTTGAAAGTGTAATTAAATCCTATTTAAAGCGGAATAAGCAGGGAATGGAGCGTTTAATGGCTCTAAGTTCCTATTATTTCCCTTTATTCGAACAGGAGCTCGATAAGCGCGATATTCCCTTGGAAATAAAATACCTTGCTATAGTAGAATCTGCTTTGAATCCAAGAGCTAAATCCAGGGTAGGGGCAACAGGATTATGGCAATTCATGTTCACCACAGGCAAAATGCACGGGCTTGATGTGAGTTCTTATGTAGATGAAAGAATGGATCCTGTACGAGCCACTGAAGCCGCAGCGGAATACCTTGCGAGTCTTTATAAGGTTTTTGGAGATTGGGATCTCGTGCTGGCCTCTTATAATTCAGGGCCTGGTAATGTATCAAAAGCAATACGCCGAAGTGGAGGTTCTACTGATTACTGGAACTTAAGGAGATATCTTCCACGTGAAACAGCTGGTTATGTGCCTGCATTCCTCGCTACACTTTATCTTTTTGAATATGCGGATGAGCATAAATTTCAGCCTCAAAAACCAGATATCGTTTACTTCGAAACAGACACTATCCAGGTTAAAAAACTGATCACGTTTGATCAGGTAACGAAGGTTACCGGAGTGGAAAAAGAAATGTTACAATTTCTAAATCCAAGTTATAAACTGGATATAATTCCTTTTATAGAGGACGAAAAATATACTTTAAGGTTACCCAAAAACGCCGCTGGAAAATTCGTGAATAACGAAAATGCCATTTACCAATATACCCAAACTCAAATAGCGGAAGCTGAAAAGGAATTACCAAAATATATCGAAACAGAAGATAGGATAAGATACAAGGTTAGACCTGGAGATTATTTGGGTAAAATTGCCGAGCGTTATGGGGTAGGGGTTAGCAGTATCAAAAGATGGAACAATATGAGGAGTAACAACCTAAGGGCAGGGCAATATCTCACCATATATCCTCGTAAACCTGTCGCTGTTGCTTCTAGCGAAAAAACCACTAAATCTTCTGAGGGTTCAAACCCGAAAACATATACTGTGCGTAAGGGAGACTCCCTGTGGAGTATTTCTAAAAAGTTTCCTGGCGTTACGGTACAGAATTTGAGGGCATGGAATGATATGAACTCTAATAGTCTTAAACCCGGGATGAAACTTAAGGTTTCCAAGGGTTAAGCCTTTTATCAAAATCAAAATAATGAAACGTAGCCTGATTCTGCTAGCCAGTATTGTATTTTTTATTTCCTGCAAAAACGAAAAATCCACAAGGGAGGATATAATCCTATCTGATTCTTCCGGTAATATCAATCAACTTACAGTTGTGATTGAAAATAGTCTCTGGGAAGGGGAAGTTGGAGAAGCCATTCGTGATAACTTCGCCGCTCCCGTAGATGGGCTTCCTCAGGATGAGCCCTTGTTCAGTTTGAGCCAGATACCCCCAAATACCTTCACCGGATTCGTTCGAAACAGTCGAATATTCCTAAAGATCGAAGAGGATAGTATTAATGGGGTGGATGTAATCACAGATGAATTTGCAAGGCCTCAAAAAGGTATCGTTATACAGGGAAGCAATAATGAGAATTTGGTAGAATTGATCAAGCGCAAATCAGATTCAATTATAGATATACTTAAAGCTACTGAACTTAGAGAAAAACAAAGGCGTATCGGGAAGTCACTGAAGCCCGATGAGGTTCTCGAAGAAAAATTCGGTTTAAGCCTTAAATTTCCTACGGCTTACAGGTATGCCAAGGAGGAGGACGATTTTGTTTGGATAAGAAAAGAGATCCCCAAAGGGAATATGGAGATCCTGGTCTATGAGGTTCCAATCAGCCAGATCGAAAACGATTCCAGTGTAATCGCCAACATCACCAAGATGAGAGATTCTATTGGTAAAGCACAAATTCCTGGCCCTGTTGAAGGTTCTTACATGATTACAGAAAAAGCTTATGCGCCTTACTTATTTGAGACCGAAATTGATGGCAAATTCGCATATGAGACCCGAGGGACCTGGGAAGTTGAAAATGCCTTCATGGCCGGTCCTTTTGTAAACTATGCGATTAAGGATCCGCAAAATAACAGGTTTTTAATTCTTGAAGGCTTTGTCTTTTCACCCTCTCGTGGTAAACGAGATAATATTTTTGAGCTGGACGCGATACTGAAGTCTGCTAAAATTGAATAAAATAAAAAAGCCCGATTTTTTTAAATCGGGCTTTTTGTTTTATCAAAAATGATAAATTATTTCTTTTCTTCAGAAACTTTTCCATTCTCAGGAGCAGCTCCTTTATCGTCGTCTTTAGAAGCATCCTTGAATTCTTTAATTCCGCTACCAAGACCTCTCATCAGTTCAGGAATTTTTCGTCCTCCAAACAACAACAATATCACCACAACGATTAAAATTATTTGCGGTGCTCCTATGGCCAATGGCAAAATAAGTGCATTCATATTTAAAAATTTTGTAGATACAAACTTAACAAGAATTCGGCAATATATGCGTTAACAAGACAATAAATTGAGGATCAATGCTGGTTCAACAATTTGATTGACTGCAGATAATTCTAAGGAAAATATTTAATTTACCTTTGTAACACCTAATTTCAGCTATGTCTAAAGGGGATAAAAATAAAAGAAAGTTCGCCAAAAAACTTCTTCATAAGTACAGGATGGTAGTACTTAACGAAGATACCTTTGAGGAAAGGTTTTCTTTCCGATTAACCAGGCTCAATGTATTTGTGGCCGTAGGGCTTTCTGCTATATTTCTGGTAGCCGCAACTACCGTACTGATCGCTTTTACACCACTCAGGGAATATATTCCCGGCTATTCTTCTACAGAATTGAAGGAAAAGGCTGCCAACCTCGCCTATAAAACAGATTCGCTCCAGAATGTGATCCGGCTTAATCAGCAGTATTTAAACTCTGTAAAAAGCGCTCTTACCGGTGAATTTGACCCGGAGCAATTAAACCGTGATTCGGCATTAAGTGCTCCAATTTCAGATCTTGAATATGAAGAAATAAACAGGATAAAGGCCGATTCGTTATTAAGGGAGGAAGTTGCCCAGGAAGACAAGTATAATATACTTCCAACAGCAACAGATAATATTAATTTTTCCTTATTCCCGCCGGTCAAGGGAAGTATTTCTGAAGGTTATAATCCGGAGGAAAAACATTATGCCGTTGATATCGTGGTTCCGCGAAATGCTCCGGTAAAATCGGTGGCCGACGGGAGGGTTATCTTTGCCGAATGGACTGCTGAAACTGGCTATGTGATAATCATCGAGCATAGTTATGGACTACTTTCTGTTTATAAGCATAACGCATCCTTAAATAAATCTCAGGGAGATTCAGTAAGATCTGGAGAGGTTATTGCCACTGCCGGTTCTACAGGTGAACTTACCACAGGTCCACATCTTCATTTTGAACTATGGAACGAAGGAATTCCCGTTGATCCAACCGAATACATTGATTTTAGTTAAACTATGTCTATAAAATCTTTAGCAGCAAAAATATTCGCGGCAAGTATCCGTCGTAAAATAGATAAATGGGCGAATAAGCCTGTGAAAACTCAGGAAAAGGTATTTCAGCAGTTAATTAAAAATGCAGAGAGCACAAAATTCGGACGTGACCATGGTTTTTCTAAGATTAAATCGCACAAGGATTTTGCAGATAACGTTCCGATCAGGGATTATGAAGAACTGAGAAACTATGTGGATAGAATGGTAGACGGCGAATTGGATGTTCTCTGGCCTGGAAAACCATTATATTATGCAAAAACTTCTGGGACTACCAGTGGAGCCAAATATATTCCGATAACAAAGGAATCAATGCCTTCCCATATCAAAGCTGCCAGAAACGCTATCTTATGTTACATTAACGACACCGGAAATGCTTCATTCGTAGATGGAAAAATGATCTTTCTACAGGGAAG
>CAYWAB010000013.1:16185-27606 GCA_964456105.1 uncultured Christiangramia sp.
GTCCTGAGCTTAGTGAAAAGAATGGAGTGAAATTAGGTAGATTATCCGGCATAGTTGCACACTATGTGCCGGGTTATCTGCAAAAGAACAGGATGCCAAGCTGGAAAACCAATTGCATCGAAGATTGGGAGGCCAAAGTAGATGCAATAGTAGAGGAAACCGTAAAGGAAGACATGTCGGTGATAAGTGGAATTCCCTCCTGGGTTCAAATGTATTTTGAAAGAATAGTTGAAAAAACAGGAAAAAGAGTTGGTGAGGTATTTCCAAATTTTAAATTGTTCATTTACGGTGGGGTAAATTATGAACCCTACAGAGCGAAATTTGAATCTTTGATAGGTCGAAAAGTAGACAGTATTGAATTATATCCCGCTTCTGAAGGGTTTTTTGCATTTCAGGACAAACAGGATGATAAGGGTATGTTACTCCAGCTTGACTCCGGAATGTTCTATGAATTTGTCAGGGCCGATGAATTCTTTGACGAAAATCCAAGACGATTACTATTAAATGAGGTAGAATTGGGGGTGAATTATGTTTTAATAGTTTCTTCCAATGCGGGTCTTTGGGCCTATAATGTGGGGGATACGATCCAGTTTACCTCTTTAAATCCTTTTAGAGTGATCGTTTCAGGTAGGATCAAGCATTTTATTTCGGCTTTCGGAGAACATGTGATTGGAAAGGAAGTGGAGGAAGCAATGAAAGAAGCAGTAAATCAAACAGGAGCCGAAATTAGTGAATTTACGGTAGCTCCTCAGATAAACCCGGAAGGCGAAAAACTCCCTTATCATGAATGGTTTATAGAGTTCGAGAAGGAACCGGAAGATTTAGATAACTTTGCTGAAGTAATCGATAGATCTCTGCAAAAGCAGAATTCCTATTATCTGGACTTATTAGAGGGGCACATTTTACAGCGGTTAAAGATCACAAAATTGCCCAGGAATGCATTTCAGGAATATATGAAATCAGTAGGCAAGTTAGGGGGACAGAATAAGTTACCAAGATTGTCCAACGATCGTAAGATCGCCGAAAAACTTGAAGAAATAATTAAGAAATAAATATGTCGATATTAAAATTGCAAGGGCGCACCCGGGCCCAGGAAAGTTCAGGCGCAATAGAAAGAATGTACATTACCATGCGCCATCTTTTTAATCGGGGATTTTATAAACCTATGGGTGTTTCGGGGGAAACCTTAAGAGAATCCCTGCTTACATTAAGACCTGAGATCTACGGATCTATCGCCGATGATAAAGCAGAGCTGGAAGGATTATTATATGTTATCGACAGGCTTCCACGGGGTATTGAAGAATGCCGTTTTATCAACCTTACCAGCGACGAAGGTTATGGGAATTCCCATTTTAAACCAATCGTTCCACCAAAACGTCGTCGTAACTGTTACCGTATAGACGATGAACAAATGAATATTGAGATCACCAGGGGCCGTTCTGAGATCTATGATATCCTAACACACCTTACTTTCCTTTTTATCGAATCTCATAAGATCATGAAAAGGGTTCTTATCGATGAGGAAGGAAGTGTAAACAGGGACTGGGAGAAACTCGAACAGGCTGTAAAGAAGAAGGCAGAATTATCTCAAATAGAAAGAGAAATAGCTCTTTCCCATACGGCCAGTATACTCGGAAGGACATTTCATGAGCTGAATTCAGTCTATAGTAAATTTTCAACTAAAGATAATCCGGATCGATTTATTCATCTAATCTGGGCTTTAGGAAAAATGGCCATAAGAGAAGCCGTGAAAAATGAAAAGAGGATAATAACCTTTAGTCCTGTGCTTAGGGAAAGACTGGGACATCACATTCACGGGGAAGTATGGGCAAATGATATAAAGCTAAGGCTTACAGAAAAAAAACTACTTCATCGCCCGTTGCATATCATCAGTGCCAATATGCACAGCGTGATGAATACCCTTTATGCTCCATCTGCTTTTAAGAATGAGCTTAAGAAAAAGAAAATCCTTCAGATTTATGAAGAACTGAGTGATAGTGCTAATGTAAACTTAAGAAGCAAGGTTAATAAAGCTGCCCAGGAAAAAGGTATGTTTTTTATCGAGGATAAGAGCGGTACCAATATAGATGTTCAGGTCTTCGATACAGCTGCATTGGAAAATGGTTTTAGAAATGACCATTTTAAAAGTCTCAAGGAAGAGGAAAAGCCGGTAATCTTGGTCATGGACTATGCTTTTGGAGAACAGGCTTATGAAACGATGGATGAGCTTTTGAAACCTTTTAATCATAAGGGAGAAGAGTTCAAAATGAATGTTAAATCTATATCTATAATGGGAAAAGCCGGGATTCTCGAAGGAGGTAAAGGAGATATAATGATTCCTGATGCTCACCTTTTTGAAGGAACGGCTGATAACTATCCGTTTAGGAACCAATTAAAAAAATCTGATCTCGACGGCCACGGAATAAATGTAGTGGATGGAGCAATGATCACGGTTCTAGGAACCTCTTTACAGAATAAGGATATCCTCAGGTTTTTTCATGATTCTACATGGAATGTTTGTGGTCTTGAAATGGAAGGGGCACATTACCATAAAGCTATTCAGGCAGCTTCAAGATTGAGAGGAAGTATAGATGAGGACGTGAAGGTAAGATATGCTTATTATGCTTCAGATAATCCTTTGGAAACCGGTAGCACCCTTGCTTCCGGGGGGCTTGGTACTTCAGGCGTGAAACCAACATATCTGATCACTGAAAAAATACTGGAACAAATTTTTAATTCTTAAAAAATTAGAATGCAGGTAGAATCGACACCTTTAAAAGATTGTTATCTAATAAAGCCCGATATATTCAGGGATCACCGTGGAATATTTCTGGAAACATATCACAGAAAAAAACTTGCTGAAAAGACAGGGATCGATGCCGAATTTGTTCAGGATAACCAGTCAGTTTCCAGTTATGGAGTTTTGCGGGGGTTGCATTACCAATCAGGCCAGGATGCTCAAACTAAGATCGTGAGAGTGATCTATGGAAAGGTTTTGGACGTTGTGGTTGATCTAAGACCGGAATCTCCCACTTTTAAAAAGACCTATTCTGTGATCCTGGACGATGAGAATCTTTTCCAATTATATGTCCCCAAAGGATTTGGTCATGGTTTTATAACTCTTTCTGAAAAATCGGTTTTCGCCTATAAGTGTGATAATTATTATAAACCCGGTTCTGAAGGAGGGATAATTTTCAACGATAAGGATTTGAACATTGATTGGCGACTTCCCGAAAATGAAATGATCCTTTCAGATAAGGACAAACAATTGCCAACTTTAAAAGAGATCTTTGGATGAAAACTATTTTAGTGACCGGGGCAGGCGGACAGTTGGGTAAATGTTTCGAGAAAGCTTCTAAAAAATATCCTCAATTCAGGTTTCTTTTCTGTGATTCCCGGGATCTTGATATTACCTCCAGAGAATCACTGGAAGCGTTTTTCGATAAGCATGAAGTGGAATTCTGTATTAATTGTGCAGCTTATACCAATGTCGAAGGTGCAGAAGGTGAAGCTGAAAAGGCTTTCTTTGTAAATTCGGAAGCTGCTGCAAACGTGGCTCAAATGTGTAAGGATTCCGGAGCGGTGCTATTTCACTTTTCAACGGATTATGTTTTTAATGGTAAAGCGGATACACCATACAAGGAGACAGATGAGGTAGATCCTCTGAATATTTATGGGGCGTCCAAATTAGCAGGAGAAAAAGAAATTCAGGAGCGGCTCGAAAGCCATTATATTTTTAGAACATCCTGGCTTTATTCTGAATTTGGACATAACTTTTATAAAACCATCTTGCGAAAGGCAGATGAGAATGCAGATCTTAAGATTACCTCTGCTCAACTTGGAACTCCAACAAATGCAAATGATCTCGCGAAATTCGTTCTTAAGATCATAAATTCAGAAATTGAGGAATTTGGATTGTATCACTACAGTAACCTTGGGGAAGCAACATGGTATGATTTTGCAAAAGAAATTCTGCAATATTCGGGGAAGATCGATCAGGTAAGCTTAACTGAAACAGGATTCTATAAAACCAAAGCAGAACGTCCTTCCTACAGTGTCCTTTCCAAGGAAAAGGCGATCACTAAGTTTGGTTTTAAGATTAAAGAATGGAAAGATAGTCTTCATGGTTTGATTGATGAAAATTGATTACTTTTTGACCAATGAATAATAGATATGGCGAAACGAATTTTAATTACCGGTGCTGCCGGTTTCCTGGGATCTCATCTTTGTGACCGATTTATCAAAGAGGGTTTTGAAGTAGTGGGGATGGATAATTTGATCACGGGGGACCTGAGAAATATTGAACATTTAATAAAAGATAAGAATTTCGAATTTCACCACCACGATATTACTAAATTCGTTCATGTAGCCGGGAAATTAGATTATATCCTACACTTTGCTTCTCCGGCGAGTCCTATAGATTATCTAAAAATCCCTATTCAAACCCTTAAGGTGGGTTCAGTTGGAACCCTTCATTGTCTTGGACTGGCTAAAGAGAAGAATGCACGTATTCTTATTGCTTCCACTTCGGAAGTTTACGGTGATCCTCTTGTTCATCCTCAAAATGAGGAATACTACGGGAATGTAAATGCAATAGGTCCGCGAGGTGTCTATGATGAAGCAAAACGATTTCAGGAGTCGATTACTATGGCCTACCATCGTTTTCATGGATTGGAAACCAGGATAGCCAGAATTTTTAATACCTATGGACCAAGGATGCGACTAAATGACGGAAGGGTTATTCCGGCTTTCATTGGTCAGGCACTAAGAGGTGAAAATCTTACCGTCTTTGGCGATGGTTCACAAACCAGGTCCTTTTGCTTTGTCGACGATCAGGTAGAAGGGATTTACAGATTATTATTAAGCGATTATTCAGAACCTGTGAACATTGGAAATCCTGATGAGATCAGTATTCTGGATTTTGCAAAAGAGATTATTAAACTTACCGGAACAGACCAGAAGATAATCTTTGAAGAGTTGCCTCAGGATGATCCAATGCAAAGACAACCTGATATTACAAGAGCCAGAAATGTTCTGGACTGGGAACCAAAAGTATCGAGGGAAAAAGGAATGAAGATCACTTATGAATACTTCAAAAGCCTGAGTCCGGAAGAATTGCAAAAGAGAGAGCATAAAGATTTTTCCAAACACATTAGAAGATAGAAAAATGAAGGATGCCGGATTGGTCTCAGTGATAATGCCTGCATACAATTCAGATCCTTTTATAGCTGAAGCCATCCGTTCTGTTCAATCTCAATCTTATCCCTATTGGGAATTAATGGTTATTGATGACGGTTCCAGGGATAAGACCAGCGAAATCGTTAAAAACTATTCAGAAAAGGATGTTCGCATCCATCTTTTTACAAATCAATCCAACAAGGGAACAGCTTATTCAAGAAACAGAGGCATTAAAGAAGCTTCAGGGCGCTTTATTGCTTTTTTGGATGCGGATGACCAGTGGAAGCCTGAAAAGCTGGAAAAGCAACTTAAATGGATAAAACAAAAAGATATTGGAGCTTGTTTCTCCAGTTACGATCTAATTTCAGAAGATGGAAAAAGATTGAACAAAAAGATTACCGCGCTTCCGGTTCTCAATTTTGAAAAACTACTAAAAGCAAATTACGTGGGTAATCTCACTGGCATTTATGACCTCCAGAAGATAGGGAAAGTATACTGTCCCGATATTCCTAAAAGGCAGGATTGGGCTTTATGGCTGGAAGTGATAAAAAGAGCAGGAAAGATGGAAGGAATTAAAGAATCATTAGCTCTTTACAGGTTAAGAAAAGATTCCATTTCTCGTAATAAACTGGAAATGCTGAAATATAATTTCCAGGTATATCACAAAGTACTTGGGTATTCTTTTTTTAAAAGTATCTGGAAAATGATCCTGTTTCTAAATGAGCAGTTGCTTGTAAAATCTAAGCAGGTACGATCTATTTCACCAAAGAAGTGAATTGCTTCAATTTCCCACTTGGGCTACGTTTTAAAATAGCCTCTCTTTCAAAAAGCAACTTGAGATTTTTGCCAACATAAGTGTCTACCGCGTCCCGTATTTTTCCTTTTTGATCTTCTGAAAGTTCATTTTCACTAACATAATTGATATGGAATTCGTCACTTTTAGTTTGTACAATCACAAATTCTTTGATGTTGCCATTATCCTCAATGATGGTCTTTGTAACGTAGTAAAAGGTAAGTCCAGGGACGACCTTACCATTTGGCAATCTGGCAATATCGTTCGTCCTTCCGATAAGCTTTTCAAGAATTGGTTTTTTTAAAGTACTCCTTTTAGAAAGGCATCCAATATCCCCAATGTCGTAACGTATCATTGGGTGAGCTTTGTTATAAAGTGCTGTTATAACGATTCTTCCTTCTTCACCGTAAGGTAAAATCTTATCATTTTCGTCCAGAATTTCAACATAAAGATCTTCAGAATTTACGATCCAGTGATTTTCCCTATCCTCAAAAGCGATAAGCCCAACTTCGCTGGCCCCGTATTCGTTGATAACAGGTACACCTATAGCTTCTTCTATCAATTCTTTATCTTTTTCGAACAACCTTTCCGAAGTAACAATACAAATCTTCAAGCTTGGACAAAGTTCCTTGAGATTATAGCCTTTTTCCTTAAGAAATCTGGCAAACAGGACTATGGCACTGGTATAGCCGTTGAGATAATCGAAATTGGAACGTTTGAATCGCTCCAGAAAAGCTTCCATTTTCCTTTCACTGAGATCGAAGATATTGAATCTGCGTCGTAGACTTATCCTGTCCTTTAGCCGTTCCTGAATATTTCCATAAAAATCCAAAGGGATACCGTAAAATCTGGCCTGCAAAGACTTGTTCAGATCTATATCATACCACTTATACCTATCCTGAAATCCAGCCCAGCTAAGAGCATGTGCAAACCTGTTTTTTGCAAAAATAAATGGATGGCCGCTACTTCCTGAGGTTTTCCCTAAATATGCAGTTTTTGTATTATAGGTAGCACTTAAACGTTCTCTTAGAGGTTGCTGAAGATCGGACTTTTTCATTATTCGCACATTCTCCCAATCATCAAAACCTTCCCACTTGAAGAACTCCCTATAAAAATCATTGTTCTGAATGTGATAGTCGATAATTTCATTGCGTTTTTTCCTTTGATAATCTGCAAACTGTTCTTCTGGAATTGCCTGAATATTTTCCAGGGTTTTTTGTGCCCGCTTTATAGGAAATTTATTGAGCTGCAACGATAATTTAAACCAATCCAATTTATAAGGAGCTTTTTTAGTGAATTTATTGGCGCTTCAATTTACAAACAATTATTTTTGAGGCAATAATTAAAAAATTCTCCAAATGAATATTCTAATACTTGGCTCCGGTGGCCGCGAACACACTTTCGCCTACAAAATTGCTCAAAGCGAAAAATGCGAAAGACTATTTGTGGCTCCGGGAAATGCAGGAACTTCTGAGATCGCTGAAAATGTGAGGATGAATCCAATCGATTTTCCAGAGGTGGCTAAATTTGCATTGGAGAAGAATATAGAACTTATAGTAGTAGGACCTGAAGATCCACTTGTAAAAGGGATCGTTGATTACTTTGCAGGTGATGAGAAATTGAAAGATATAGCCATCATTGGACCCTCCAAAAAAGGAGCCTTGCTGGAAGGAAGTAAAGAAAGAGCAAAAGAATTTATGGCCCTTTACAATATTCCCACTGCCGCTTATGAGAGTTTTAATTTTGAAAGTTTGGAAGCCGGTAAAAATTTCCTTGAAACTCTTAAACCTCCTTATGTTTTAAAAGCTGATGGCCTGGCTGCAGGAAAAGGCGTTTTGATCATAGAAGATCTGAAAGAAGCTAAACAGGAGCTGGAATATATGCTTTCTGGGAAGTTTGGAGCGGCTAGTAAAAAAGTAGTGATAGAAGAGTTTCTGGATGGTATAGAACTGTCTGTTTTTGTGCTTACAGATGGTGAAAACTATAAAATACTTCCTACAGCTAAAGATTATAAGAGAATTGGAGAAGGAGACACAGGGCTAAATACAGGAGGTATGGGAGCCATTTCCCCGGTACCTTTTGTAGATGAAGACCTAATGCAAAAGATCGAGGATAGGATCGTTAAACCTACCGTAAAAGGACTTAAAGAAGAAAATATCGATTATAAAGGATTTCTATTTATTGGTTTAATAAAAGTAAAAGAAGAACCTTATGTGATCGAGTATAATGTTCGTATGGGTGATCCGGAAACAGAGGTTGTCCTGCCAAGATTGAAATCAGATCTTATAGATTTATTCCAGAAGACCTGGAACTCGAAACTTGATGAGGCATCTTTGGAAATAGATGAAAGGGCGGCGGCTACCGTTATGACGGTTTCAGGAGGTTATCCCGAATCTTATGAAAAGGGCAAAGTGATTTCCGGGATAAGTGAAATTAAAGATTCCATAGTTTTCCATGCTGGCACCATTAAGGAAGAAGATAAAATTGTAACTAGTGGTGGAAGGGTAATTGCTCTAACTTCCTTTGGAAAAGATTACAAAGAGGCATTAAAAAAATCTTATCAAAATGCAGAGAAACTACAATTTGATAAGATTTATTATAGAAAGGATATTGGTTTTGATTTATCCTAAGAAGGAATGAGCTGAAGGATCGCGGTTTTCTTCTTCACTTTCGTTGAACTTTTTCAATTGCTTCATCCAGTAAAGAAAAGCGACGAATCCAACGATTACGAAAATCCAGTTCAGGATATTTGCAAGAAACCAGGAATCCAGTTCTAATTCCCTTAGTGCATCCAGAGGATAAAAAAGTATATTTTCAAAAAGATATTCTATGCCTTCAAAAAAATCTTTCATTGTTTGATCTTTAATTATGATTACAAAAATATAAAAAACCCTAATGCTAACAAGCTTTTTTAGCAAATCAAAACCTTTAAACCTTGCAGTGATCATTATTTTACTGTCCGGGTTTTATATTTCTGCAAATTTTATTCTTTGGAAAGAGGGCTTTACACTTGCATTCGTTCTACAGAAAATAGCTATCATGGTTGTGCTAATTTTCAGTGTACTGGTTTTGAATTTTATCGCAAAGAAAAATGAGCTTACGAAAAGAAGCGCCTATAAGACCTTGTTATTCGCTGTATTCGCAGCTTCTTTCATTGACTTGCTTAGGAGCGAATCTGTGATTATTGCTAATCTATGTGTGCTATTTGCTTTGAGGAGAGTAATTAGTCTGAGATCAATGAAATTTGTTCAGAAAAAGATATTCGACGCTACTTTTTGGATTAGCATCGCTACGCTCTATCACTTTTGGACCTCATTGTTTTTTATCATTATTTTCATAGCAATCCTAAATTTTGCATCCTACAGTAAGAATTATCTGGTACCATTTGTCGCATTTTTTGCGGTAGCAATCCTTACCAATTGTTATCATTTACTTGTAAATAATGATTTTTATCTTTTTAATCACTGGTATCAGTCGAGTAATTTTGATTTTTCAAAATACGGGGATATTCAATTACTGATACCCCTAAGTGTTATTCTCGGAGTTCTTATCTGGACACTTTTTCACTATTTTTCTACGATTGAGAAAGCTAGCATTAACAGGAGACCAACACTTAGTCTTGTATTGCTAAGTCTTCTGGCAGCCATTGGCGTAGCGGTTTTTTCTCCAACAAAAAACGGAAGTGAACTTATCTTTTTCTTTGTTCCGTTAAGCATAATCGCCTCCAATTATTTTGAAAGGAAAAAGGATAGAATTTTTAAAGAAATACTTCTTGCCTGTCTCATTCTTATGCCCATCGTGGTTTTGATTTTTTCTTAAAGGCCAGCTTTATATGGGATTGGACTATAAACTCCTTTTAAAAATAATATCTTTGTATCATCAAAAAGAATTTTAGGATTCAGTTAAAAAAGCATTAATAAAAGAGAAAAATATATGTTTTCAGATAAAGCTAATACCATATTCAGAGAGGTAATCGAAAAATATCACGAAAAAGATACGGTAGACCAGGAATTTGTAAATCCGTATGATGCAGAGAAAAATCTATTAGAACATCTACTTTATCGTAAATGCTGGATAGATACGGTCCAGTGGCATTATGAGGACATTATTCGTGATCAAAATATAGATCCTGTGGATGCGCTAAAACTGAAAAGACAGATCGATGCTTCAAATCAGGATCGTACGGATACTGTTGAATATATAGACAGCTACTTCCTTGAAAAATATAAAGAGGTAGAGCCTAAAGAAAATGCTACAATAAACTCAGAAAGTCCTGCATGGGCGATAGACAGGCTGTCCATTCTTGCACTTAAGATATACCATATGAATGAAGAAGCTAATCGCGAAGATGCTTCTCAGGAACACCAAATGAAATGCAAGGCTAAACTTGATGTTTTAATTGAACAAAGGGTTGATCTTTCTTCTGCCATAGACCAATTACTGGAAGATATCGCTAATGGTGATAAGTACATGAAGGTTTACAGGCAAATGAAGATGTATAATGACGAAGAACTTAATCCTGTTCTTCGTAATAAGAAGTAGTTATGGAATCTAAGGGTGGCGTAGATCATTCGGCACTATCCAACGCTGCAGGGCCACACATACTGGTAATCCGATTATCTGCAATGGGTGATGTTGCGATGATGGTTCCGGTTATAAGTGTATTGGTCCATAAATATCCTGGAATTCACGTCACTATCCTTACCAGGGCATTTTTTAGTCCGCTTTTCAGCCACCTTCCAAATGTTAGTGTTTATGAAGCCGATGTAGACGGAATTCATAGCGGAGTGCTTGGGCTTGGTACTCTCGCCAGGGAACTTAGGGATGAAGAGATAGATATGGTTGCAGATCTTCATGATGTGCTGCGCAGTAACATTCTGAAGTCTGTTTTCTATATGTATGGTATCCCTTGTAAGCAGATAGACAAAGGACGTTCAGAAAAAAAAGCGCTAACCAGGGAAAATAAAAAAGATTTAAAACCTCTTAAATCTACTCATCAGAGGTATGCGGATGTTTTTGAACAACTTGGCTATCCCTTGGATCTATCGAAATATGAACCTCCGGAAAAAAGAAAACTAGTCCCGAGAGTTTATGAAGTTGTTGGTAAACAACCTAAGAAATGGCTTGGAATCGCTCCATTCGCTCAGCACGACTCTAAGACTTATCCGTTAGATCTCATGGAAAAAGTTATTTCTGATTTATCCAAAAAAGGAGATATAAAGATCATTTTTTTCGGAGGGGGCAAGAAGGAAAAAGAACAACTGGAAAAATGGGAAAAAGTTTATGAGAATTGCGTAAGTATTGTGGGTAAACTGAGTTTTGCAGAAGAACTAAGTCTCATTTCAAAACTTGACACCATGCTTTCCATGGATAGTGGAAATGCTCATCTCGCGGCAATCTACCAAATTCCTGTGGTAAGTTTATGGGGAGTTACTCACCCTTATACCGGT